>DATNJP010000043.1:0-20060 GCA_035603855.1 Luteibacter sp.
CCTCGGCGGTGAAGAGGAAACCGTTGCGCGCGTTGCGGGTGGGCATGACGCAATCGAACATATCGATGCCGCGGCGTACCGCCTCCACGATGTCCTCCGGCCGGCCCACGCCCATGAGGTAACGGGGGCGGTCCTTCGGCAGCATCGGCAGGGTGAAGTCGAGTGTGTGGTTGCGCTCGGCTTCCGGCTCACCGACCGCGAGACCGCCGACAGCGTAGCCATCGAAGCCGATCTCGATCAGGCGCTCGGCGGAACGTTGGCGAAGATTCTCAAAAGTGCTGCCCTGGACGATGCCGAACAGGGCGTTGGGATTCTTCAGGTCGTCGAAGGCCTGACGCGAACGCTCGGCCCAGCGCAGGCTCAGCTCCATGGAGTCGGAGGCGACTTTTTCCGTGGCCGGATAAGGCGTGCACTCGTCGAAGATCATGGCGATGTCCGAATCCAGCACTTTCTGGATCCGCATCGACTCTTCGGGAGACAGGAACACCTTCGAGCCATCTACGGGGGAGGCGAACGTGACGCCTTCTTCGGTGATCTTGCGCTTATGTGCCAGCGAAAAGACCTGGAAGCCACCCGAATCGGTGAGGATTGGCTTGTTCCAGCCGATGAATTTGTGCAGTCCACCGAACTCGCCCACGATCTCGAGGCCGGGACGCAGGAACAGATGGAAGGTGTTGCCCAGGATGATCTCGGCGCCGGTGTCGAGGACATCGCGCGGGGTCATGGCCTTCACCGAGCCGTAGGTACCGACGGGCATGAAGGCGGGCGTTTCGACGGTGCCGCGGCCGAAGCGGAGACGGCCGCGCCGCGCCGCGCCGTCGGTGGCGAGGAGTTCGAAGGGTAACTGGGTCATCCGGCCATTCTACCTTGAGGCTTCGCGTGAGCCGACCCTGTCGGCAATCCGGCCGTGTTTGCCGGTATTGCGCTGCGTTCTGCCGTCGGTATTCCCCTAAAGTTTCGCAAGTTCCCGCCGATTTCCTGACTCACAGGAGCGTGCCCATTCGGGGCCCGCCAGGCCCTCGGGAGGACATCCCCTTGATCATCCAGCCGACCAGTCTCGCTGCCCAGCTATGGGCGGGCGCGGCCGCGGGTACCACGGCCGCCGCCGACAGCTGGCGGGTGGGGACCCTGTTGTCGGCACGGGTGATGGGCCTGAACGAGCTGGGCAAACTGCTACTCGAAATCGGTGGACTCACCGTCGAGGCCGACGCGCCCGGCACGCAGTTGCCGCAGCAGTTCCAGGTGCGGGTACTGACCCAGGGCGCGCAACCGCAGCTGGAGGTCGTGCCGGGCAACGTGGACGAGCAGGTCGCGATGCAGGGCCTGCGTGAGCGCCTGCCACAGCAGAACGGCTACGCACCCCTGCTCGGCGTCCTCGCCGCGCTGGGTCGCAGTCCGATCGCCCGGGTGCTTCCGGCGCCCTTGCGCGCCGCACTCGCCACGCTGGAAGCGGCGATCAACAAACCGGCCGACATCAGTTCTCCCCTCGGCATGAAGGAAGCCATCGCCAAGAGTGGCACCTTCCTCGAAGCCCACCTTGCCGAGCCGAAGGAAGAGACGCCGGCGGCCGACGACTTCAAGGCGGCCCTGCTCGCGCTGCGCCGCACGCTGGCCGACATGCCAGCGAGCCGGCCAGGCGCTCCGGCGCCCCGCCCTTTCAGCGATACACCACCGCCGCTCGCGCAGCGCTCACTCGTCGCGCAACCGCGCGCAGCGGAACTCGCAGTGACGGAGGACGATGTCGACGAGCTGGTCAGCCAGCTGCGTGGCGACACCCGCGCCGCCCTGTCGCGTGTCGAGATCGCCCAGCTCGAATCGCAACCACAGCCAGGCCTTTGGATGGTCGAGATCCCGCTGGCCGGCATGCGCGGTTACGACGTGCTCCAGCTGCGCATCGAGGAAGGCAAGGCCGGGGCCGGTGAGCACGAAGGGCCGTGGACCGTGGGTTTCGCCATCGACCCGCCGGCGCTCGGTGCCGTGCAGGGCGAGATCCAGTTGCGCGTGCCACGCGTGTCCGTGCGCCTCTGGGCGCAGCACGCCGAAACCGTCACGCGTCTCGAGAACGAATTCGTGTCCCTGCGCCGCCTGCTGGAAAAGAGCGGCCTCGTGCTCGATCACTTCGCCTGCATGCACGGCCTTCCGGTGTCGACCAGCGCCTATAGCGCGGTGTTGCTCGAGGCGCGCGCATGACCCAGTCCCTTCCGTCGCCGCGACGCGCCGTCACGCTGCGCCTCGCCTCGCCCACCAGCAACGGCAGCAGCCAGCGCGTGGACGCCGAAGGCGTGAAGGCAATGCTCGAACGTGCGCAGTCGCTGGGTCTCGCCCCGCAGATCGATCCGCAGATCGCAACCCTGCTCGCCGCGGTACGCCTGCGCGACGATGTGCCGCCGGAGTTGTACGCGGCGCTCGCGGCGGTGGTGGGAACGTTGCTGGCGACAGTGAACGATTGAAGCGTTTCGCTGGCGGGACCGTGTGCGCCGGTACGGGCACGGTCTACGCGATACCCAGCCCCTGGATGCTTGCCGCGCGCGCTTCGAACCCCGCCAGTTCCGCGAAACGCTTGCCACGTTCCGTGTAATCGTGGAACTGGTCGAAGCTCGGTGCGCCCGGCGACAACAGCACGCAGCCTTCGCCACCCAACGCCGCGCGCGCGGCCGCCACGGCTGCCGCGAGATCCGTCGCGCGATACACGTTCGCCACGTTCGCCGCTTCCAGTGCATCGGCGATGCGCGGACCGTTGGCGCCCTGGCAGACGATGGCTTCCGGAACGTGCGCCGCTCCGGCTTCGCCCGTCGTCGCGGAAGCAAGCAGGCGCATCGCTTCGACGAACGGCGTCCAGTCCAGGCCGCGGTCGTGTCCGCCGATGATCAGCGCGGTACGTGTCGCGCCCACGCTTTCCAGCGCGGCGAGGCTCGCCAGCGGCGTGGTGCTGATGGAATCGTTGATCCACGACAAGCCGTCGCGTTCGCCCAGCGGTTGCAGGCGATGCGGCAGCGGTACGAAGGTCGATAACGCCGGCGCCGCGGCGCGTGCGTCATGACCCATGATCTCCAGCGCGGCAAGCGCCGCGCTGGCGTTGATCGCATTGTGCAGGCCGGGCGCCGACAGGCGATCGGTGCGGACGATGTTTTCATCGCCACGGCGGATCCAGCCATCGGCGACATGCCAGCCACGACGATCGCCGAACGTGTGCAGTCCGGGGTGATCTTCCGCGCGCGCCAGCAACGCCGGTTGCATGGCGTTGACCAGCACCTTCGCCGAAGCCGCGAGCAGCTTCAGCTTGTCGTCCACGTAGCGCTCGCGCGAGCCATGCCAGTCGAGATGTTCCTCGTAGAGGCTGGTGACGACGCCGAGGTCGACACCCATGGCTTCGCCGGTCTGGAAGCTCGACAGTTCGATCACCCACAGGTCTGCGTCGCCCTCGTCGAGTTCGAGCATCGGCATGCCGATATTTCCCGCGAGCGCCGTGCGCACTCCCAGCGAACGTGCCAGGTGCGCGATCAGGGCAGAGGTGGTGCTCTTGCCCTTGGTCCCCGTGACGGCGACCGTGCGCGCGCCGACGTGCGAGGCGAACCACAAGGCACTACCCGACGTGACCCGCGTGCCGCGTGCGCGGGCTTCCAGCAGTTCGGGCTTGTACGCCGAGATGCCGGGGGACTTGATCACGATGTCGTAGCTCGCCAGCGCGTCGGCATCCGGCGCGATGCCGTGCACATCGACGGAAGGAAAGGCATTGCCTGCCGCTTCGGCTTCCTCGGCGGTGCAATACAGCGCGATACGCTGGCCCGGCAGATGCCGCGCCAACGCGTTCAGCGCGGCGCGGCCCTCGCGGCCGAATCCCCAGACGGCGACGCGCCGGCCTTCCAGGTCAGCCCAGCGCATCCAGTGCTCCGAGCAGTCGCTGCGGCACCAGGTGCGAGGCACCCGGCTTCAGCCAGGGCTCCAGTGCCAGGTCGGAGCGGTCGAGTTGCGGCAGGATCTCGGTACGGAAGCGCGCCACCAGCGCGTCCTCACGCCATTCGGGACGCTCGGCCAACGCGGCCATGGCGGCGCGCGCTTCCGCGCCCTCGCCCACGCATTCGAACGGCTTGTGATCCTTGTATTCCAGCAAGGCGTCGAAGGCGCCCGCCAGTTCTTCGTCGTCGAGCAGGTTGCGGCCGAAGATCGACAGCAGGCGCGGCTTGGCCATGAACGGCGCCAGCGCGAGGAAGACGAAATGGCATTTCGGGCACTGGCCGCACCAGCGGTCGGCAGGCTTCGGCCCGAGGATGCGGAAGTTGCGGTTGCAACTGGAGAACACCGTGAAGTAGTCGCCACCCAGTCGCGCGAACGCGCTGGTCACCGCCAGTTCCGACCACGGCCGCAGCAGCGAGCAATAGTCGAGGTCCGCGGCCACGTGGGTGTGCAGGTAATCGTGCAGGGTCTTCTCGAAACCGAAGCCCTTGCTCCACTGGTGGTTCACTTCCTGGCCTTCGTACTCCAGCGTGGCCACCGAGGCGGAGCGCTCGTTGGCGAACACGATCGAGTCGTAACCGTAGAGGATGGCCGCCACCGCGAGGATCGCCGAATTGATCGCGGTGACCGGAATGTGCCCGTTCCACGCACCGAGGCGGTTCAGCTCGAACAGCCCCGGCGCGAGTTCGCGCGAGATGTTGAGCGTCGGCAGCCCTGTACGCGCGGCGCACTCGGCGATGAGCGGCGAATTGCCGACCCAGGCCGCCGTCGCGTCGGCACCGATGGACTTCACCGCTTCGACGGCGACCACCGAATCCTTGCCGCCGCCGATCGGCAGCAACGAGCGCTTCGGCAGGCCGATGGCCGGCGCGTTCGTGCTGCCCTTGCGCTCGAACGGAAACGCGATGCGCCCGCGCAGGTCGAGGCGGTTGCGGTAAGCGAACTCGGCCAGGCCATGCAGGTACAGCGCGTCGAACATCGACGCGCCATCCTCGTCCAGGGCTTCACCTTCGACGACGATCGTGGCCGGGATGCCCGCCTTGTAATAGCTGACGCCGGCGACGAAATGCAGCAGGCGCAACGCCGCCTCGAAGGCGGCCCTGCGCTCGGCGGGCACCGCGGGGGCGCCCGGGAACGTGACCCGTTCGATCAGTTCCGGACCGTCGTCGAATGCGTAGACGAGCTCGGCCACGCCATCGGCGAACGCATGGCGAACGAAGCGGAAGCGTTCGCTTCCGCGCGGATCGGTCAGCGCGGAGCTCACGGCAGCAGGACCTCGTCGGCTTCGTCTCGCAGGTTGTAACGGGAAGACATCACGGCACCGTACGCGCCCCCCTGGGCGACGAGGATCACATCATCCTCCTTCGACTCGGGCAAACGGCGGTCGGAACCGAGGATATCTCCTGACTCGCAGATCGGGCCGACCACCTGGTACATCGTCGTCGCCGGCTCGTTGTAGCGCGAGAGGTTGGCGATCTCGTGCCAGGCGTCGTAAAGCGCCGGACGGATCAGGCTGTTCATGCCGGTGTCCAGGCCGAGGTAGCGCACGTTGGCGCCCTTCTCCTTCTCCTGCGTCACCTTCGCCAGCAGCACGCCGGAATCCGCGACCATGTAGCGGCCCGGCTCCATCCACAACTGGAACTGCGGATACGCCTGGTGCACGGAGGTCAGCACGCGGTCCAGCGCTGCCATGTCCAACGGCGACTCGCCCGGGTGCGACGGCACGCCAAGGCCGCCGCCGATGTTCAGGATGGAGATCGTGCCGATGCGTTCGGCCAGCGCGGCCAGTTGCGAATACACCTCGCCCCAGTGGCCCGCATCCAGGATGCCGGATCCCAAGTGAGCATGGAGGCCGATCACCCGCGCTCCCGCCGCATCGGCCAGGCGCAGGAAGCGATCCACGTGCTCGATCGGCACGCCGAACTTGCTGCCCGTGCCACCCGTCTTCACTTTCTCGTGGTGGCCCAGTCCGCGACCGAGGTCCACGCGCAGCACGATGTCGCGCCCGGCGAACATCTCGCCCCAGTGCTCGATGGGATGCAGGGCGTCGATCGTGATCGTCGCGCGCGTCTGCAACGCCGCCGCGAAATCGCGACGCGACGCGAAGTTGGGCGTGAACAGCAGCGGCACATCAGCCGGCACGGCCGCCGATACCGCCGCGAGTTCACCCGGCGACACGCATTCGAAGGCGCAGCCTTCCTCGGCCAGCACCTTGAGGATGCCCGGGTGCGTGTTCGCCTTCACCGCGTAATGCACGCGGTCGACCGCCTTGAGCGCTTTCACGCGGCGCGCCTGCGCACGCACGGTGGGCAGGTGGTAGACATAACGCGGCGTTCGCTCTTCAGCCAGCCGCATGAGCGTGGACCGCTCGCCCTGCCACCACGCGGCACTGGGCACGACCTGCTCGCCGGCGCCGTACAGCGTCTGCCAGGAAGGACCGAAAACCACGCTGTCGTCGGTGCGCAGGGCACCGGCGCCGATCAGCAGTTCGTGCAGGCGAGGCAGCATGTCATCCACCACATCTTCATCGACGACGAAGGTCAGGTTGAGGTTGTTCGACGACTGCGAGATCAGGTGCACGCGCAGCTGTCCGAACTCCGCCAGCACGCCCGACAGCTTGTGCAGCATCGAGCGCATGCCGCGACCGACCAGCGTGATGGCTGCGCACGGCGCGATCACCTTCACGCGGCAGACGCGGGCAAGATCCGCCGCCAGCGCGGCGATGGCGTCGGAATCGAGCAGGTTCTCGGTGGGATCGAGCGACACCGTGACGTTGGTCTCGGCCGAGCCGATCAGGTCCACCGACAGGCCATGGCGCTTGAACGCGTCGAACACGTCGGCCAGGAAGCCGACCTGCTGCCACATGCCCACCGATTCCATCGACACCAGCGTGATGCCCTTGCGTGCGCTGATCGCCTTGATGCTCGGCGCATGCTCGCGCACCTCGGGGCCGATGGACGTGCCTTCCAGCTCGGGGCGGTTGGTGTCCTTGATCAGCAGCGGCACGCGTGGCTCGCGCAGTGGCGACAGGCAGCGCGGGTGCAGCACCTTCGCGCCCGTCGAGGCGATTTCCTGGGCTTCCTCGTAATCCAGCCGTTGCAGCAGGCGCGCACCGGCGACCTGGCGCGGATTCGCGCTGAACATGCCGGCCACGTCGGTCCAGATCTCCACGCGCGACGCGGCCAGCAGCGCGCCGAAGTACGCCGCCGAGGTGTCCGAGCCACCGCGCCCGAGCAACACGGTGCGACCCGTGTCGTCCTTCGCGATGAAGCCCTGCGTGATGAAGACCTCGCCACGTTCCGCCAGCGCGTTCGTCAGTGCCGCGTCGTGATGTGGCTCGACCATGGCCGAGAGCAGGCGCGTGCGCTCGTTCTGGTTCGGCAGGACCACCGAATGCAGGCACTCGCGCGCATCGACCCAGGTGGTCTCCAGGCCATTGGCCGAAAGGAACGCCGCACCCAGCGCACTCGACATCAACTCGCCATGCGCCTGCACGCGAGCCTGCCAGGCAAGCTCGCCGAGGTCGGCGGCACCCGCCTCGGCCAGCGAGGCCAGGTCGGCAAGTCGCGCACCCAGTGTCTCCGGCAAGGCCAGCGACATCTCGGCAAGCAGGGCATGGTGGCGGTCGGCCAGTGCGGAGGCCGCTTCCGAGCGGCGTTTGGGCTCCGTGTGCGTGCAAAGCTGTTTCAGGCCGTCGGTGATACCGGACAGGGCCGAGACCACGATCAGCACACGCGCGCCTTCGGCGCGGCGGCTGGCGGCCAGCTCGAGGATATTGCGCCAGCGTGCGGCGGTGGCCACGGAGGTGCCGCCGAACTTCATGACGATCCAGGGCGCGTTGACGGGCAACGACGCGTTTGCGTATTCGCTCACGGGACTCTTTTAGTGGTGGTGGTGGGGCGTTGGCCGGTATGCCGGCAAATCCCCCGAAGTGTTGCGCTGCAACGGGAAAAACGCAATCTGGCCCACCTCGGCGACGGGCACGGATCGAAACGCTATCCTGCGGCCTTTATCCCGACGCGATGAGCTCCATGGAAAATCCCGGCTACGCCCGCCGCCTTACCCTCATGGACGCCGCGCTGATCGTCATCGGCGGCATCATCGGCGGAGGCATTTTCCTCAACCCGGGCATCGTGGCCCAACGCACGGACTCCGGGTGGGTGCTGCTCGCCCTCTGGGTCGCGGGCGGCCTGCTCACCCTGATCGGCTGCTTCTGCTACGCCGAACTCGGCGCCCGGCGGCCAGAGGCCGGCGGTAGCTATGTGTACCTGCGCGAGGCCTTCGGCAAGCTCGCCGGCTTCCTGTTTGGCTGGACGATGCTGCTGGTGATCTACAGTGGCAGCAGTGCCGCCGTCGCCACCATCTTCGGGACCTACGCGACCTCCGTATTCGGCCTTTCACCGGACCTGGTGAAGCCATTGGCCGTGGGCGCCCTCATCTTCGTCACCGGCATCAACCTCTTCGGGATCCGCTTCGGCGCCCAGGTGCAGAACGTCTTCGCGATCCTGAAACTGGCCGCCATCGCCGTCCTCGTCGTCACCGGCCTGGCCTTCGCCGGCGTGGGGACGACGAAGGCGCTCGAGGCCAGCCCGACCCATGTCGCGGGGAGCCTCGCCGGCGCCCTGCTGCCCGTGCTGTTCGCGTTCTCGGGCTTCAGCTATCTCAACAACCTCGCCGGTGAAGTGCGCGAGCCCCAGCGCACGCTGCCCCGCGCGCTCGTGGTCGGCATGCTCGTGGTCATCGCGGCGTACGTGCTCACCAATTACGCCTACCTCGCCGTCCTCGGCCACGACGGACTCGCCACCAGCAACGCGCCCGCGGCCGACGTGATGAGCCGCGTGTTCGGTAGTGCGGGCGCGAAGCTCATCGCCATCGGCATCGCCATCTCGACGCTCGGTTTCTGCAACATCACGCTCGTGGCCGGTGCGCGCGTCCTGCAGGTCATGGGCGAAGACGGCCTCTTCTTCGCCAGCGTCGCGAAGCTGCATCCGCGCTATCGCACGCCCAACATCGCCCTGATGGCGCTGTCCGCGTGGGCCATCGTGCTCGTGCTGGCCGCCAATTACGGCCAGTTGCTCGACTTCGCGACGTTCGGCGACTGGGCCGCCTATGCGGTCACCATCGCCACCCTGTTCTGGTATCGCCGGCACAGCGGAGGCCGCCCGGCCTTCGTCACCCCGGCGTATCCGCTACTGCCCCTGGTCTTCCTTGTCGTGGTGATCGGCGTCGTCACGTCGTATGCCTGGGACAAGCCGCTGAGCGCGGGCGTGGTCTGCCTCGTGGTGGTCGCCGGGCTGCCTGTTTATGCCGTGTGGCAACGCCTGTTCAGTAAAGTCGCTCGCTGAACCACGGCACGGATGCCACAATGAGCCGGTTCAGCTGAGGAAAGCAGATGGCACAGCAAGGCCCGACGTCTCCCGTACCCGTTCCCACCAAGGACGCCAGTCAACCGGCGCCCAAGCCGGTACGTGAAGGCATCGACCTCATCGTCAACGACAAGCGCTACCGGCACACGGGCGACAAGACCATGCCCCTGCTCTGGTACCTGCGCGACGTGCTGCGCCTCACCGGCGCCAAGTACGGCTGCGACCAGGGCGATTGCGGTTTCTGCACGGTCATCGTCGACGGCAAGGCCACGGCGGCCTGCCAGGCGAAGATGGAAAAGATGTCCGGCAAGCGCGTGACCACGGTCGAGGGACTCGCGGGCGAAGACGGCAAGCTGCATCCCGTGCAGCAAGCGTGGATCGACGAGGACGCGATCATGTGCGGCTTCTGCCAGCCCGGCCAGATCATGGCCGCGGTGGATCTTCTGTCACGGCAGAAGAACCCTTCCGACGCGGACATCGACAAGATCGGCAACCTGTGCCGCTGCGGCAGCTACGGCCGCATCCGCAAGGCGATCAAGCGCGCCGCGGGCGCGATGAAGGACGGCAAGGCATGAGCGGTGAAGTCCGACTGTCCCGCCGCCGGTTCCTGAAGTACGCCGCCGGCAGTGCCGGCGCGCTGGTCATCGGCATCGGCACTGCGGAAGCCCTGGATCGCCCGCCGCCGCTGGGCCTGCTCGGCGACGCCTGGGCCCAGGTGGGTCCGTACCTGCGCATCGCCGCCGACGGGCGCATCTACATCGGCGTGCGCGATCCCGACAACGGCGAAGGCACCTCCACGTCGCTGGCACGGATCATCGCCGAGGAACTCGACGCCGACTGGTCGCGCGTCATCGTCGAGCCGCTCGGTCTTGGCGTCAGCCAGGGCAACGGCGAACCCAAATTCACGTATGGCCGCCAGCGCAGCGGTGACGCCACCAGCATTCCCGCCGCCTGGGCCGACCTCCGCCAGGCCGGCGCGCTCGGCCGCTGGCTGATCATGCAGGCCGCCGCGCGCCGTCTTGGCGTGCCCGCCGAACAGTTGCGTGGCGAGAACGGCATGGCCATCGCCGCCGACGGCCGGCGCGTCTCTTACGCCGACCTCGCCTCCACCGCGGCGGGCATCGATGCGCCGACCTCGCCTCCACCACTGAAACAGGCCGATCGCTACCAGCTCATCGGCCAGCCCGCGGGCGATGTGGATGCACGTGCCGTCGTCACCGGCACGCTGCGTTATGCCTTCGACGACACCATCGGCGACCCGGTGATCGCCGTGCTCGCGCGCTGCCCCTATCCGGGCGGCTCGCTCGACAATGCGGACCGCGAGGCCGCCAGGAAGGTCGAAGGCGTCTACGACGTCATCGACATCACTCCCGAGAAGGGTCAGCCGCTGGGTCAGGCCGCGCAAGCGCCGGCCATTGCCGTGCTCGCCCGCGACACCTGGTCGGCCCTGTCCGGCCGCGCGGCGCTGAAGGCGACATGGAAAGCGGGCGACAACCCCGAGCCGTCGAGCCAGACACTGGAACAGAAGGCGCTCGATCTCTTCGGCGACGACGCGCTCGCGCCGAGCACGGTACGCAACGACGGCGACGTGGCACTCGCGCGCAAGAAGGCCGCACGCGCGCTCGAGGCCACGTATTTCCAGCCGTGGGTCGCCCACGCCACGGCGGAAACGCCGAACTGCGTCGTCCGCCTCGATCCGGACACCAGCATTACCGTGATCGCTTCCACGCAGTCGCCGCGCCAGGCCTATACGGTGGTGCAGCGGATGACCGGTTTCCGCCCGGAACAGATCGATATCCAGGTGCCGCGCGGCGGCGGCGGTTTCGGCCGTCGTCTCGAGCAGGATTACGTCGCCGAGGCGGTGGCCGTCGCCCTGGCGAAGAAGGCCGACACGATCCGCAACCGATCCATCAAGGTGCTGTGGACCCGCGACGACGACCTCGCCCGCGATTTCTACCGCCCGCTGGCCGTGCACCGGCTCAACGCGTCCCTCGACCGCAAGAAGAACATCGTCGGCTGGCACCAGCGCATGGCCAGCCCATCCGCGCTGGTCGGACGCGCGACGCCGGACAACCGCCTCTGGCAGTCCGAAGTGGTGCCCGACGCGCTGCCGGCCGGCCTCGTGCCGAACTTCCGCAGCGACTGGTATCCACTGGATTCGAAGCTCGCGCGTGGTGACTGGCGCGGTTCGCCGCATGTGACACCCACGTTCGCCAGCGAAAGCTTCATCGACGAACTGGCGCACGCGGTGAAGGCCAATCCGCTGGATTTCCGTCTCGGCCTGCTCGGCGAGGCGCGCCAGCTGCCGTACAGCGGTCGCGGCGGCCCCATCGATACCGGGCGCATGGCCAACGTGCTGAAGCTCGCCGCCGGCAAGCTCGACTGGAGCCGCTGGCTGCGTAGCGAGAATGGCCTGGGCATCGCCTGCGCCTACGTCTTTGGCGCGTATGTCGCGCACGCCATCGAAGTGGCGCCCACGACCGACGGCATCGACATCCTTCGCGTGGTCTGCGTCGCCGACGTGGGCCGTGCGATCAATCCGCTGGGACTCGAGGCGCAGCTGCAGGGCGCCACCATGGACGCGCTTTCCACCGCCCTCAACCTCGCCATCACGGTGAAGGACGGTAAGGTGCAGCAGACCGGCTTCCGCGATTACCCGATCGCCGCCACGCAGCCGATGCCGTACGACGTGGAAACGGTGATCGTGCCATCCACTGCCGATCCGTCCGGCGCCAGTGTCATCGGCGTGCCGTCGGCGGCGCCGGCCCTGGCAAACGCCGTGTTCCGCGCCACCGCGGTGCGGGTCCGCCGGCTGCCCTTGCTGCGCGAACTGGCGCGGCTGCGCTAGTTCTTCCTTTCCACCTCCGAGGTACCGCATGACCATCGCATCGTTTACCTCGGGGCCCGCCCAGCGGACCGACGCCGACCTGATCGGCAGCAACAAGCGCTTCTACGATGCCTTGTGGTCGGAAGCGAAGCTGTTCTCGCCCGAACAGTTCAACACCTGGCCGCTGGTCGCCGAACTGGCGGCGCAGACCTCCCGCCGTCTGGAAGTGGCGCCGGGACTGCGGCCGCGCCTGCCGCTGGCCGACACCCAGTTCGTGGACCTCAGCCGCCCTGCCCTGGCCGAGCTCGGACGGCACGGGGCCCGCGTGGCCAACGCCATGATCGGCGCGCTGCCCTTCCGCGACGGCAGCTTCGACTTCGTCTGCGCGTTCGACATCCTCGAGCATGTGGTGGACGACGAAGGCGCGCTGGGTGAATTGGCCCGCGTGGCCGAGCCCGGTGCCCGCCTGCTGCTGTCCGTGCCCCTGCACCCCGATGCCTGGACCGCCTTCGACGATTTCGTGGGCCATTACCGCCGTTACGAGCCCGAGGCCATCCGCGCCCTGCTGGGCCGCCATGGCTTCACCATCGAGCGCAGCGCCGTCTATGGCATGCAGCCCAAGTCGTCCCGGCTCCTGGACCTGGGCCAGTGGTTCCTGACCCACCAGAGGGCCCGCGCCATGTGGTGGTACAACCGGGTGTTCATGCCCCTGGGCGTGCGTTTCCAGAAGCCGCTGGCCTTCACGCCCGGCTTCGAGCCGGGCCCCGGGGTTGACGAAGTCCTGCTGGTCTGCCGCAAGAGCGGAACCTAAATCGAATAAAAACAGGGGCTTTACACATGGCGCGGCGCAACTGGTTATGATGCGCCACCCTTCCCGCCCCGGACGCAAGCTGCATGCTCTATCTCATGCACGAATGGCAACGCTCCATGCTCAGCCCTCTTTCCTACTGGGCCGAGGCGGGAGCGAAGATGTTTGGCGACATCGCCAGCCCGTTCGCCCGCATGCCGGGCGCCGAGCGCGCCGCGGCCGGCTACGAGCTCATGTACCGCCTGGGCAAGGCTTACGAGAAACCCGAATTCGACATCCATAGCGTGCACGCGCATGGCCACGACGTGGCCATCGTCGAGCAGGTCTCCATGGCCAAGCCGTTCTGCACGCTGAAGCGCTTCAAGCGCTTCTCCGACGACCAGTCCACCGTCGACAAGATGAAGAACGACCCGGCCGTGCTGGTCGTCGCGCCGCTGTCCGGCCACCATTCCACGCTGCTGCGCGACACCGTCCGCACGCTGCTGCGCGACCACAAGGTGTACATCACCGACTGGGTCGACGCGCGCATGATCCCGCTCGACGAAGGCTCGTTCTCGCTGGCCGACTACGTGTCGTACATCGAGGAATTCATTCGCCACGTCGGTGTGCACCGCGCGCACGTGATCTCGGTCTGCCAGCCCACCGTGCCGGTGCTTGCCGCCGTTTCGCTGATGGCCGCGCGCGGCGAAGCCACGCCCGCCACGCTCACCCTCATGGGTGGGCCGATCGACACGCGCAAGAGCCCCACCAGCGTCGACAACCTGGCCACCACGCGCCCGCTGTCGTGGTTCCGCAACCAGCTGATCCACAAGGTGCCGTACCAGTATCCGGGTGCCGGCCGCGACGTGTACCCAGGCTTCCTGCAGCATGCGGGTTTCCTGGCGATGAATCCGAGCCGCCACGTGATGTCGCACTGGGATTTCTACGAGAACCTGCGCAAGGGCGACCTCGACGACGCCGAGGCGCACCGCAAGTTCTACGACGAATACAACGCCGTGCTCGACATGCCGGCCGAGTACTACCTCGACACCATCGAAACCGTGTTCCAGGAACACCGCCTGCCGAAGGGCACGTGGGAAGTCCACGGCGAACTCGTGCAGCCGTCGAAGATCAAGACCACCGCCCTGCTCACCATCGAAGGCGAACTGGACGACATCTCCGGCCTCGGCCAGACCGAAGCCGCGCATGGCCTGTGCAAGGGCATCCCGAAGAAGCGCCGCAAGCACATCACCGTGGAAGGCGCCGGCCATTACGGCATCTTCAGCGGCCGCCGCTGGCGCGACGTCGTCTATCCGGATGTGCGCGAGTTCATCAAGGCGTTCGACAAGGGCAACAGCAACACGGGCGCGCAGGGCAACCGCAAGGCGTAAAGCGGCTGCTCCTACAGGAGCAGCCAGCCTGCGATACCTACGACCACGAAGAACGGCACGGACCACAGGTGGAACGTGCCCCATGCCTTGCGCTCGCCCAGCAGGCGCAGCGCGATCAGGTTCGCGAGCGAACCCAGCACGAAGCCGAAACCGCCCACGTTCACGCCGAAGGCGATCGTGCGCCAGTCATGCGAATACTCGGCAAGCAGGATGGCGGCGGGCACGTTGCTGACCACCTGCGATGCCAGTGCACCCGTCGCATACAGATGCGATGCCTGCGCCACGCCCAGTCCACCGACGAACGCCTTCACGCTGTCCAGGCCCGCGAGCATGCGCAGGTCGATGAACATCAGCACGAAGGTCAGCAACAGGCCCCAGTCGATACTCGCCACGATGCGCCGGCGCAGCGCAAGGAAAATCACGGCCACGCCCAGCAGCGCCCAGCCCACGTGCTGTAAATCGGCGAGCACGATGAACGGCACGTAGAGCACCGCCGCCACGATGAGCACCGTGCGATCGATCGCCTCACCACCGCGCTCGTGTACTTCCAGGCGCGTGGCGGGAAAGGCCAGCGCGGTCAGCGCGAGCAGAAGCACCAGTGCGATCGCGACCAGCGGCAGCATCTGCCAGACGAAGCCACCGAAACCGTTGTTCCACTGCTGCCAGAGGAACAGGTTCTGCGGATTGCCGATCGGCGTGAGCATCGAGCCCGCGTTTACCGCCAGTGCCTCGAACACCACGAGGCGTGTCGCCGGCATGCGCGCGATACGGCACATGCTCAAGGTCAGCGGAACCATCACGAACAACGACACGTCGTTGGTCAGCAGCATGGAGAGCAAGGCCGTCGATGCGACGAGGCCCAGCGCAGCTACCCGGCGCGTCGACGTGCGATCGATGAGCCAGTGCCCCGCGACATCCAGCGCCCCGCTGGATTCCACCGCCTTGGTCAGGATCAGCAGGCCGGTGAGCGCGGCGATGGTCGGCCAGTCGACCAACGCCGGCCAATCGGGCAGGCGCGACGGCCGCGCGATCGCGAAAGCGATCGCCACGGCCAGCAGTACGATGAAAAACACGTCGCGGCGCAGCGCGCGCAACGAAGAAGGCAACCACGTCATGAACATCGGATCCCGCCACTAAGGGAGGGATCATATCGGTAGACGGGCTCAGCGGTCGCGGTCACGATCCGGAACGTCGACCTTGCCGGTGACACCGTGGTGCCGGACGTCGCCACTGCCCTTCGTGCGGACGGTGAGGTTGCCGCGAACACCATCGATATCGAGATCGCCCGATCCGACCGTGCCGACCTCCACATTGCCGGCCACGTCGCTGAGCTTGGCATCGCCCGAGCCGACGGTGCCGATACGGGCGTCGCCATTCACGCGGTTCGCATGGAAGTCGCCGGAACCGACCGAGTCGACGTCGATCGCGCCCGTGTTCTCGAACGTCGCGTCGCCCGAGCCAATGCTCGTGGACACGGCGCCCTTGATGTCGTGGGCCTCGAGGTCGCCCGAGCCGACCGCGCTCTTCAACGACGCCAGCCCACGGACCTTGGCATCGCCCGAGCCGACATCCACCGTCACGGGGATGCCCGCGGGCACGCTCGCCTCCACCTTGAGGCCGCTGTAATGGTTGCCCCAGCCCGACCAGCCACCGTTCCGCTTGTTCGTGAGTTCCACGACCAGGGTGTCGCCCTCACGCTGCTGGGTGACCACGAGGTTGTCCACGGACTCCTGGTCGGAGCCGCACGCCGTGCCGCGCACCGTGCCCTTGCCGGCGGGCGCGTCGCCCGCGACGTGCAGGTCGTAGGCATTTACGGCAAAGCGCACCATACGGACACCCGAGAGGTCCAGTTCGAGGTTCCGCGGCGCGCTGAACTTGCAGTAGTCCTTGTCGGCCATGGCCACGGCGGGAACGAGCAGCAGCGCGGCGAAGATCAATTGACGCATGGGTATCCCCTTCTGAGTGAGACGGTGTACCGGTGATGGATGCCGCTCGGAGGAAAAAGGTTGTAACCGCGATTTCACACGAATCTGAGCGTACGGCAACGGAGTCGTCAACCGCGAGAGGGTCAGCACGTTTTTCCCCGTGCAAGTCCAACCGGGAGATCAACCTATGCAACGCAAGACCCTTCTCGCCAGTGCCGTGTCCCTCCTCCTTGCCGGTTCGGCCACCTTCGCGTTCGCGCAGGATGCCGCTCCCAAGACGTCCGCTGCTCCGGCAGCCCACAGCAGCCAGCAGGCTGGCCAGCAAGGCCAGAAGTGGGGCCACGGCGGCGACCACGGCCGTGGCGAGCATGGCGGCTGGGGCCGTCATGGCCGCGGCGGCATGCAGCGCTCCGGCGTCATTGGTGACATCCGCGCGCTCGAGCGTCTGTACATCGTGACCGGCCGCAGCAAGGAGCTGCCGGCGCTGTACAACGACGTGCTCGCCAAGTCGCAGAACCCGATGGTTCGTGACTATGTGTACCGTCACCTGGCCCGTGCGCAGATGCAGCCGCAGAACGCCGACGCCGCCATCGCCACGATGCGCAAGAGCCTCGACGAGAGCCTCGCGACGGACCAGAAGCGTCACCAGGAAATGGAACAGTTCAAGGCGCGGATGGCACAGCGCATGGCCGACAAGTCGGCTGGTTCGAAGTAAGAACCATGGCGGGGCCGCAAGGCCCCGCCTTTTTTCAGGGAGCCTCGCGCTTCACGCGCACCCAGAGCTGTTCCTGTTCTTCCAGCGGGTACGACCCCAGTTCGCGTCCTTCGGACGCCGCGATCGCCTCCATCGCACGGAAGCGCCGTTCGAATTTCGCGTTCGCGCCACGCAGGGCACGCGACACGTCCACCTTCGCATGTCGCGCAAGATTCGCCGCGACGAACAGTACGTCGCCTATCTCGTCCGCGAGGCGTTCTTCGTCCGCCCCGTTCTCAAATTCATGGCGAACCTCCTCGAGTTCCTCGGCGAGCTTGTCGAGCACGGGACGATGGTCCGGCCAATCGAAACCCACGTTCGCCGCACGCTTCTGCAGCTTCACCGCACGCTGCCATTCCGGTAATCCACGCGAGATGCCGCCCAGCGCACTGGTATCGTCACCGCCCTTCGCGGCACGTTCTTCCGCCTTCAGGCGATCCCAGTCGCGCGAACGCGCCGCATCGCTGGCATGCGTGACATCGCTGAACACGTGCGGATGGCGGCGGATCATCTTGTCGCAGATCGCGTCCACGACATCGCCGAAGGCGAAGTGTCCCGCTTCCTCCGCCATGCGCGAATGAAACACGACCTGCAGCAACAGGTCGCCCAGTTCATCACGCAAGTCGTGCATATCGTTGCGATCGATCGCATCGGCGACCTCGTAGGCTTCCTCGATCGTATACGGCGCGATGGTGGCGAAGCTCTGCTTCACGTCCCACGGGCAGCCGTTTTCCGGATCGCGCAGGCGCGCCATGATCGCGATGAGTTCGTCGACGGGGCGTGTCACGCGGGATTCTCCGGATCGATCAGTCGCGCGGGCCAGTCCACCGTGGTGTCGCCGCAGGCGATGAATTCGGGATTGATGAGCGAGTCGCGCGTGTTGTAACGGAATGGGCGGCCGGCGAGGTCGAGCACGGCGCCGCCGGCCTCTTCGAGCACGCACTGCGCAGCCGCGGTGTCCCATTCGGAGGTTGCGCCCAGGCGCAGGTAGATATCCGCGTCACCGCGCGCGATGACGCAGAACTTCAGCGACGAGCCGAGTGCGAAGGTCTCGTGTTCGCCCAATCGTTGCAGCAGGGTCATCGTGCGGCCGGTGCCATAGGACCGGCTGCCCGTGACGGTCAACACGCCTTTCGCACGCCGCGTGGACAGGCGTTCGCGCGGCGCGTCGATACTCCGCTGGCGCCATGCGCCTTCGCCCTGCGCGGCCGCGTAGAGATCGCCCGTGACCGGTGCCAGGACGACGCCCAGCACCGTACGGTGGTCTTCGATGAGCGCGATGTTCACGGTGAACTCGCCATTGCGCTTGACGAACTCGCGCGTACCGTCGAGCGGATCGACCAGCCAGTAGCGGCGCCAGGTACGCCGTTCCGCCCAGGGAGCGGCCAGCGCTTCCTCCGAGATGACGGGCACGCCCGGCGTCAGCTCGCGCAAGCCTTCCTCGATCACGCGCTGGGCGGCGAGGTCGGCGGCGGTGACCGGGGAATCGTCATCTTTGCAGACGACTTCGAAATCCTGCGCGTAGACGGCGAGGATGGCCTCGGCGGCCCGGCGCGCGATCGCGCATACGGGCTCGAGGCAGCGGGCGGCGGAGGCCGTCACGCGGGGCGGTACCGGCCAGCGAGGTATTCGCGGGCCATGAACAGCGCCGCGATGGAGCGGCCTTCGGTCACGTCGTCGCGGGCGAGCAGCTCGTGCAGCTTGTCCATGCGCCAGGGGACGACTTCAAGTTCTTCCGGTTCGTCGCCCTGCAGGCGTTCCGGATACAGATCCTCGGCGAGCACGAC
The DNA here is from genome assembly GCA_035603855.1 of Luteibacter sp. Classification (GTDB taxonomy): domain Bacteria; phylum Pseudomonadota; class Gammaproteobacteria; order Xanthomonadales; family Rhodanobacteraceae; genus Luteibacter. The sequence continues at coordinate 18,792 of DATNJP010000043.1, forward strand.
GTGCGCGAGGTGGGTCATGTACGACGGCGACAACGACAGCGTGCCGAGGATCTTCAGCTTGCGCGCGCCGTAGCCTACTTCTTCCTTCAGTTCGCGGTCGGCGCCCTGCTCCGTCGTCTCGTCGCGATCGAGGCGGCCCTTGGGGACGCCGAGTTCGTAGCGATCGACGCCGACGCCATACTCGCGAACCAGCAAGACCGTTTCCGGATCGCGCATGGCGACGATCAGCACGGCACCGAAACCGCTGCCTTTCAGGCGCTGGTAGGTGCGGCGTTCGCCGTTGGAGAATTCGAGGTCGACCTCTTCCGCGCGGCGGAGAGGACTGTCGGGCGCATCACGCGTCGCGAGGATCGTCGGGCGTTTGTTCATCGGTCGATTGTAGCGCCGGTCAGTCTCGCCAGTGCCTCGGCATGGATCGCGGGCGTGCCGGCCAGCACGCTGCGCGTATCCAGGCCGGGCGCGGCGCCGTCGAGGTCGGTGAACACGCCACCGGCCTCGCGCACGATGACCGCGAGCGCGGCCACGTCGAGGATGTTGAGGTCGGATTCGATCACCAGGTCCAGCCCGCCCCGCGCCAGGAGGTGGTAGTGACAGAAATCGCCGTAACCGCGGATGCGGTTGCTGTCGCGGATCATGCCGCCCAGCGCATGCCAGCGGGCGTCGAGGGTGAGGCTCTTCACGTTGCCGGTGGAGATCGATGCCTCGCGCATGCTGGCGGTCGACGCGACGTGCACCGGTTCGCCGTCCAGGAAGGCGCCGCGTCCCCGCACGGCCCACATGCGTTCGTCGTACACCGGCGCCGACGAAACGCCGAGGACCAGTTCACCGTGGTGCATCAGCGCGATCTGTGTCGAGAAGAACGGCGTGCGCCGCACGAAGCTCTTCGTCCCGTCGAGCGGATCCACCAACCACAGATACTCACGCGTGGTGTCGTCCGCACCGTATTCCTCGCCGTAGATGCCTGCTTCCGGCAAGGCCTTGGCGAGGATGCCGCGGATCGCCATTTCCGCTTCGCGGTCGGCGACGGTCACGGGCGTGTCGTCGCCTTTGACGATGACGTCCACGCCAGCACGCCAGTAGTGCAGGATAATCTCGGCGGCGGCACCGGCGGCATCGCGAGCGGCGGCGAGCGCCTTGTCGAGGGTATCGGTCATGGCGTTATCGAGGGTGCGAGCCCCGCCTTGCGTTGCAGGTTGACGGAGCCGTCGCGGCCCACGGGGCCGAAACGCGCGATGAGATGCGACAGCGCGCTGTCGGCGATGCGCGGCG
>DATNJP010000044.1:0-2737 GCA_035603855.1 Luteibacter sp.
CGCACGCGCGGCCGATCTGGACGCGGTACGCGCCGAGCACGCGGATGCCAGGCGCGCACAGGTCGAAGCGATTCGGCGTGCCTGGTCGCAGTGGACGGCGTGGGGCGAGCAGGTGCGCCGTCACCGCGACGTGCTGCTGCCGCTGGCGCGCGACCGCGTCGCGCTGGCCCTGGCCGCGTACCGGGGCGGCGGCGACATCGCGCCCCTGCTGAGCGCCCGCCGCGATGAACTCGCCCACCACGCCGACTACGCACGCATGCAAGCCGAGTACGGCCGTGCGTGGGCCGCGTTGGCTTATCTGATTCCCACAGGAGCCGATCGATGAACCGCTTCGTCCGATTCACCCTTGCCGCGGCGGTGATCGCGGCCGTTGCGATGGCGGCCTTTGTCGTTGGCCGCAGAGACGCGACGCCTTCCGCACAGGGCCCGGCGCCCATGGCTGCCGCACCGAAGAAGACTGTCCGCTACTGGTACGACCCGATGGTCCCCGACCAGCACTTCGATCATCCGGGTCTCTCGCCCATGGGCATGGAAATGGTGCCCAAGGTCGATGACGCGGGTGCGCCGTCGGATGGCATACGCATCGACGCGACGACGCAGCAGAACCTCGGACTGCGCACCACCCTCGTGGAGCGACGCGTGATGGCGTTGGCCGTGGATGTGCCGGGTAACGTGACGTGGGACATGCGGCAGGCCGTCACGGTCAGCGCGCGTGTCGACGGTATCGTCCAGCGTCTGGACGTGCGTGCGCCGTACACCGCCGTGACGAAGGGCGCGCCGTTGCTCGCGCTACTGGCACCGCAATGGCGTAGCGCACTGGCCGAGGCCGAAGCGCTGCGTCACGTGCAATCGCCGGATGCCAAGGCCTTGCGCGACGCCTCGCAGGCACGGCTACAGGTGTTGGGTCTCTCGTCAGGCGATGGTGTTGCTTCGACCGGTGACGGTGCGGCGGTGTCCGTGCGCGCGCCGATCAATGGAACGGTCGTCACGCTCGACGTGCGCGAGGGTGAGCGCGTGTCTGCGGGGCAGACCTTGATGACGATCAACGGCCTGGGCTCCGTCTGGGTGGAGGCGGCGGTGCCGCAGGCGCAGGCGTCGGCAATCCGCGCGGGCACGCCGGCCACGGTGCGCGTCGATGCCTGGCCAGGGCGCGTTTTCACCGGGCAGGTCGAGGCCTTGTTGCCGGACATCGATGCGACGACACGCACGCAACGTGCGCGCATCGTCCTGTCCAACGCTGATGGTGCGCTTGCGCCGGGGATGTTCGCGCATGTCGCGTTGACGCCTGCGTCCGACGCACCCGTCATCGTCGTTCCGGATGAGGCTTTGATTGCCGATGGTGAGAACACGCGCGTCATCGTCGCGGAGGACGGTGGTCGTTTTCGGGCGGCAAAGGTTGTGGCGGGGCGTAGCGCCGGAGGCGTGACGGCCATTCGGGAGGGACTGTCGGTTGGGGACCGCATCGTCGTGTCCGGCCAGTTCCTGATCGATTCGGAAGCCAACCTGTCGGGTGCGCTGGATCGTCTCGATGGTTCGACGGAGGCGCATCCATGATCGCCCGTGTGATTCGTGGGGCGATCGCCCATCGTGGCTGGGTGTTGCTGGCGGCGTTGGTACTTGCCGTGGTCGGTGTGTTCTCGGCGATGCGGACGCCGATCGACGCGCTGCCCGATCTCTCCGATACCCAGGTGATCATCCGCACTAGCTGGGCGGGGCAGTCGCCGCAGATCGTCGAGGACCAGGTGACCTATCCGCTGGTCACCACCATGCTCTCCGTGCCGGGCGCGACCAGCGTGCGTGGGTATTCGTTCTTCGGGGATTCCTACGTTACGGTGTTGTTCGACGAGCAGACGGACCTGTACTGGGCGCGCTCGCGTGTGCTGGAGTACCTGAGCCAGGTGCGCGATCGCCTGCCTTCGGGCGTGTCGCCCGCGCTCGGGCCGGATGCGACGGGTCTCGGTTGGATCTACGAGTACGCGCTGGTGGACCGCACCGGCAAGCACGACCTGGGGCAGCTGCGCGCCTTGCAGGACTGGTTCCTGCGCTACCAGCTGAAGACGGTGCCGGACGTGGCCGAGGTCGCCAGCGTGGGTGGCATGGAGCGCGCGTGGCAGATCGTGCCGGATCCGGCGGCATTGGCGGCACGTGGCATCACGGTCGATCGCCTCGTCGATGCAGTACGCGCGGCCAACGGTGCGAACGGCGGTTCGGTGATCGAGCAGGGCGAGGCGGAGTTCATGGTCCGCAGCGAGGGCTACCTGCGTACGGCGGACGACTTCGCCAGCGTTTCGGTGATGACCTCGGCCAATGGCACGCCCGTGCTCCTGCGCGACGTGGCGACGGTGCAGCGGGGACCGACCTTTCGTCGTGGCGTCGCCGAGCTGGACGGGCAGGGTGAAGTGGCGGGCGGCGTGATCGTGCTGCGCTCGGGCAAGAACGCCCGGACAGCCATCGCCGCGGTGAAGGAAAAGCTGCAGACGCTGCAACGCAGCCTCCCTGCGGGCGTGCAGATCGTGCCGACCTACGACCGCGCGCAACTGATCGACGCCGCGGTGGACAACCTCAGTGGCAAGCTGCTGGAAGAGTTCCTGGTGGTCGCGCTGGTGTGTGTCCTGTTCCTGGGACATCTGCGCTCCGCGCTGGTCGCGGTCATCACCCTGCCGCTGGGTGTGCTCGCTGCGTTCGTGGTGATGCACCTGCAAGGCGTCTCGGCCAACCTGATGTCGCTCGGCGGCAT
>DATNJP010000045.1:0-10048 GCA_035603855.1 Luteibacter sp.
CGCAGTATGTCTTTACCTCGGCGGAAGCCCCGTTCCGCATCGTTCGCCACGGCCATCGCTGGCGTGCCCTCCACGGCGACCGCGAAGTCGGCCGCTACGACCAGCCCGAGGACGCGGTCCGCGCGCTTCGCGAGGACCAGCCGGAGGCCCGCCTGCCACGCCGGTTGAGCGACTGGCGCTTCCTGCCGGAGGCGTCGCTCCTCCACGTGGCGCCACCGAGCGCCTCCGCCATGGCGCGACTTGCGGCGGCCTGATGCACGGTGTCGGTACGGACGCTTCACGCCACTTGCCGCTTCATGGTCTCCCGACCTCTCCAGGAGACCGCGACATGACTCACGACAGACAGGATGTGAAGCATCCCGACCACGGCCAGCCGGCCCATAAGGAAACGGACGCGGAGAAGAAGGCGCGCAAGGAGCACGCCAGCGAAAACCAGGACAAGGCGCTGGAAGAGACATTTCCCGCCAGCGATCCGGTCTCCCCCTTCGTCCCCGCGAAAGCGCCCGACTGACCGCGGCAGTTCACAGCTCCATGCTGCGCCAGAGGCCATGGTCGTCCTCGATCCGTAGTTCGACCGATGCGCCTTCGTCCCTGCATGCGCGGGCCTGCCGCACGGCATAGGACAAGGCATCGCGCTCATGGCTGAAACGGGCGGCTTTCTCGGCGTCCACGCGCACCGACCACTCCGCACCCGGGGCAGGCGGCTGCATGACGTAGACGCGCACATAGCGCTGACTCATCGTCCGGCTCCCTCCCCTGCCCGGCCTATGTCGCACCCGGTGGATGAAGATGGCGTGTGCGTGCGCCTCGATGCGGCTTAGCGGGGCTGCGGCCACTCGCGGGCAAGGATCGCGAAGATGACGTCGTCGACCCATTTGCCGCGGAACAGGTAGCTCTCCACGTGGTGGGCTTCCTGGCGAAAGCCGAGCGAGCGCAGCAGCGCGATGCTGGCGACGTTGCGCGGATCCACGGAACCCACGGCGCGGCGGTAGCCCCATTCGCCAAAGGCCACGCCAAGCATCGTGCTCATGGCCTCACGCGCGTAGCCCAGGCCCTGCCGCTCCGGCCGCAGGGAAACGCCGAACTCGATGGGACCGTCTGTGTCCGCCGGAAAATGGATACCCAGGTCACCAATGAGCGCAGCGGAATCCCTTTCGCGCACCGCCAGTTGAAACCAGCTGTCCGGCACGGCGAATGACTGCTCCGTCTGGCGCGCGATGAATGCTTCGGCATCGGAAAGCCCGGCAGGTTTCCAGCCCTGGTAACGGGCCACGGCGTCATCGCCGCGATAGGCGAACAAGGTAGGGGCATCGGCCGGCGCGAGCCGGTCGAGACGCAACCGTGGCGTAAGGAATTCAAGCGGCGTCGATCGATCCATGGCCGGCATCGTCAACGCATTCACGACGGTCCGCAACTCAACCTTCGTCGACGGCACGCTTCTCGAAGGCGGCTCTTGCCGCTTCGATGTCGGCACGATGCGTTTCCGCCCATTGCCACACGCTACAGAACGCCGCGCCAAGACTGAGGCCGATCGGCGTCAGTTCGTATTCCACCCTCGGCGGCACCACGGGATAGACGGTACGCGTGACGAGGCCATCGGCCTCCATCTGCCGGAGCGTCTTGGTCAGCATCTTCTGGCTGACGTCACCGATCAGGTCGGTCAGGCGGCCGAACCGCATGCGGCCGTGGTCGGCAAGCACCTCGAGCGTCAGCATGGTCCAGCGATCCGCCACGCGCGCGATGATGCCGCGGACAAGGGCGTCCAGCTCCGGATCGGTGGCCGGTTCGCCCAGGGCGCGACACGGCTCGTCGTACAGCTTCTTCTTCGCTTTCGCAGGCATCGTGACCGCTCCATACTTCCCAATTGGTAAGTATGGAACTTTTGAGCACCTACTTTCCATGGGATCGTGTCCGGCCTAGCCTTGTCACTCCCCTCTTCTTCACGAGACTCGGCATGGACATCGCAGGCAACACCATCCTCATCACCGGCGGCGGTTCGGGCATCGGCAAGGCCCTGGCGGAAGCCTTCCATGCGCGCGGCAACCAGATTGTCATCGCCGGGCGCCGGCAAGGCGCGCTCGATGCCACCATCGCCGCCAACCCGGGCATGAAGTCCATCCTCCTCGACATCGAGGATCCGGCGTCGATCAGGCAAGTGGCCACGACGCTGCGCAAGGACTTCCCTCGCCTGAACGTGGTCATCCACAACGCGGGCATCATGCGTCCGGAACACCTGACGGACGGCTCGACCGACATTGCCGAGGCCACCGTCACGACGAACCTCCTCGGTCCCATCCGGCTGAATGCGGCGCTGATCGACCACCTGATGGCACAGCCGAAGGCCGCCGTCGTCACGGTGTCCTCGGGCCTCGCCTTCCTGCCGTTCGCCCTGGCGCCCACCTACTGCGCCACGAAGGCCGCGATCCATTCGTACTCGGAAACCCTGCGCTACCAGTTGAAGGACACCTCCGTGCAGGTGCACGAACTGGTGCCGCCATACGTGCAGACGGAGCTGATGGGCGAACGGCAAAAGAATGATCCGAACGCGATGCCGCTCGACGCCTTCGTCGCCGAGGCGATGGCACTCTTCGAGAGCACCCCCGATGCCAAGGAAATCCTGGTGGAACGCGTGAAGCCATTGCGCTTCGCCGAGGTGAACGGTAGCTACCCGGCGTTCTTCAAGCAGTTCAACGACCATGCCGCGGACAACGCGCCGTAATTTTTACGCAGCCGTTACCGCGTAAGCGCCCAAGCCGCGCAGCTTTTTTACGGATGCCGGGCAGATACTGAGCTCCCGCATTTCGGAGCAACCAGCAATGTCGATCGTCGTGATCACGGGCCCGCGTCAACAGGCGGATCAGGCCACCCTTGCCGATGACGCCATGTGGCGCCTCTGGGAAAGGGCCCAGGCGGCCGGTGTCGACCTGCTGTGGCGTCCGTGCAACGACTTCATCGAGATGACTGGCTACCTCGGCCGCTCGCCCGTCGATCACGCCGAACTGGTGCTGCTCGACGTCGACGCCAACAACGTCCCGACGCAGGACGTCGCGCCACTGCGCGACGCCCTTGCGGCGTTGGGCGTGCCGTACATCGAAGTGCATGACGACAGCGACGCATCGGACGCGTCGGCCCTGGTGCCGGGTCATCCGTCGCTGGTGAGCGTGGTCGTCCCCGGTAATGCGATGGCCGGTTACGACATGGCCCTGTCGATCGGCCTGCGTTACCTGGCCGACGAGACGCGCCTGGCTGCGTAAGGACGCTTTTAGCGGGCGCCGGCGCGCGACTTGCCGCTGGACGCCTCGATCAGCTGATGCAGTTGTTCGCAGGACGGCGCGATCTGATCTTCGGTCACGGTCGCGACGCCCAGCAGCAGTCCCGACCGAGGGGTGGTTCCGGGACTGAACCACGGCGAGAGCGCTGCTGGCGCTAGGCCACGTGCTGTCGCGCGGTCTGCGATGTCGACGTCGCAGATGTCGTCTGGGAGATGCAGCACGGCCGCCAGCCCGCCTATGTCGACGCGGTATCCCTTCCGCTCCAACTCGGTGCGCAACGCTTCGCCTCGCGCGGCGTAAATGCGCTTCATGCGGCGCAGGTGCCTCATGTAATGACCCTCTCGCATGAACTGCGCGATGGCGCGCTGCACCGCCGGACCCGGCGCCGAACCCACGCATAGGGCCGCCTCGGCGAACTGGCCCACCAAGGCCCGGGGAACGACGACGAAGCCGAGCCTCAGCGCCGGACTGATGGTTTTGCTGAAAGACCCGATATGGATGACACGACCGCTGGTATCCAACGATGCCAACGCCGGTGCGGCACGCCGATTGAGCTGCAATTCGCCCAGGTAGTCGTCCTCGACGACCCAGGCACCCGCTTGTTCCGCCCACGCAAGAAGTTCGATCCGCCGGTTGAGGGATAGCGTCGCGCCAAGCGGTGCCTCCTGCCCCGGCGTGACCAGGACCAGGGCAGCATCGGAGGCGTTCCGGATGCCGAGCGATACATCGATGCCATCCTCATCCACGGGAATCGGGACGGGAACAAGCCGGGCGAATTCGAGGGCCCTGCGGCTCTGGAAAAAACCCGGGTTCTCCATCCAGGCCCTGCGCCCTTCCAGGCCGAGCACGCTCAATGTCGTCCCGAGGGCACCAGCGAACCCCGCCGTGATGAATATCTGCGAAGGCTGGCATTCCAGGCCCCGCGCCAGGGCGAGATGCGCCGCGATTTCGCGCCTGAGTTCGGCCTCGCCACGTGGATCGGGATACACGGCGGCACCGACGACCTCGGCTCGGGCGGCATGCGCGCGCAAGCGGCCGAGGAGATTCTTCGGAAATCCATCCGAGGCCGGGATACCCATCTGGAAGGTGGCCGGCCCCATCAGCAGGTGTTGATACAGCGCAGCCGTCGGATCGGCATGTCCGCGAGAGGTCGTCGCACCACCACCCGCAGGCGGATGATCGGCGACCCTCGTGCCGCCCGGACGGGACGAGACGATGACCTGTTCGTCGGTCAGTCGCTCGTAGGCCGATTTGACGGTGCCGCGCGACACCCCGAGTTGCGCTGCCAGGGCCATCCAGGAGGGTAGCCTCGCGCCGGGCCCCAATGCCCCGCTACTTATCGCCGCCAGCACGCCGGCACGGATCTGCTCCGCCAGGGTGGTCCTGGCAGACCGATCGATCTTGATGTGCAGTGCGGATGCCATGGCAATAGTACATTCAGAAATGACATTTCTGGTTCTTTTCAGTGTACTGGCAACGAGCGCAGTATGGCGACTCCCCAAGGAGTCCTCCTCATGACATCCCGAACCCTGTTCACCGCCCTGCTGGGCACCTCCACCGTCGTTTTCGCGACGACCGCCACCGCGCAGACCCCGAACGAAACGGTCACGCCGAACTTCTCGCACGTCATCAGCAACCTGCCGGGCAAGTCGCTGATCGCCGTCGAAGTGACGTATCCGCCGGGTGGCGCGTCGAAGCCGCATAGCCACGCGAAGTCGGCTTTCATTTATGCCTACGTCGTCTCGGGCTCGATCGTCAGCCAGGTCGACGATGGCCCGGCGAAGATCTACTCGGCAGGCCAGGCCTTCTACGAAGAGCCGGGCGCCAAGCATCGCGTCAGCCGCAATGCGAGCAAGACCGCACCCGCCAAGTTGCTCGCCGTGTTCATCGTCGACACCAACGACACGCACCTGACGACGCCGACCGAGTAAGAAACCGCATGTCACACCACCTCGACATCACGACGCTGCCGGGCGTACGCATCCCCGACAGCGCCATCGCCCGTGAGGCGACGCAGCTCATACGCGACACCGCCAGCAACCTCCTGTTCCAGCATTCGATGCGGGTGTATTTCTGGGCGGGCCTCATGGCCAATCGCAAGGGGCTCGCCTACGATCCGGAGCTGCTCTTCGCAGGCGCGATGTTCCACGACCTCGGCCTCACCGAGCGCTTCCACGAAAGCTCGCTCCGCTTCGAAGTGGACAGCGCGAATGCGGCGCGCGACTTCCTGCGCGGCCATGGCATTTCCGAAGCGGACGTCCACAAGGTTTGGACGGCCATCGCTTTCCACACCACGCCCGGCATTCCTGAGTTCCTGCATTCGGAGGCGACGCTTCTCCAGATGGCCGCCGGCATGGACGTCGCGGGACGCGCATATGACCAGATCACGGATGAAGAGCGCGATGCCGTGGTCACGGCGTATCCGCGTGAGCCCGATTTCAAGAACGGGATCATCGATGCGTTCTACGAGGGCACGAAGAAGCGTCCGATGACCACCTTCGGGACCTTCAACGACGACTTCATCGCATGCAGGGATCCGGCGTTCCAACGCGTTGACATGTGCAGTGTCATCTTGCACTCGCCCTGGGCGCATTGATCAAGGGCTGAGGTGCAGACACAAAAAAACCCGCTCTCGCGGGTTTCTTTGTGTCCTCCGGGACCGCTCGGCGGCAGACCGGGAGTGAAGCATGGTGCCGGAAATAGGAATCGAACCTACGACCTCATCATTACGAATGACGCGCTCTACCAACTGAGCTATTCCGGCGAGAAGCGGAATTCTAGGGAAGCTTGGGGCAAGGCGCAAGCCTCAACCCGCCATGCGGAGTTCCCTGGGCAGGGCGAAGGTGATGTTTTCGGCCTCGCCGTCGAGCTCGCGCACGCTGCCCTGGCCCCAGGACTGCAGGCGGGCGATGACCTCCTGGACCAGCTTCTCCGGGGCCGAGGCGCCCGCGGTGACACCGATGCGGGCCTTGCCTTCGATCCAGCTGCGCTCGATGTGCTCGGCGCCGTCGATCAGGTAGGAAGTGACGCCCTGCTTTTCGGCCAGCTCCTTCAAGCGGTTCGAATTGGAGCTGTTGATCGAACCCACGACGAGCACGAGGTCGACCGCGTCGGCGAGGCGGCGGACGGCGTCCTGGCGGTTCTGCGTGGCGTAGCAGATATCGTCCTTGCGCGGGCCCTCGATGCTCACGAACTTCGCGCGTAGCGCGGCGATGATGGCGATGGTGTCATCCACCGAAAGGGTGGTCTGCGTGACGAAGGCGAGCTTGCCGGGCTGCGCCGGTTCCAGCTCCGCGACATCCTCCACCGATTCGACGAGATAGATGTGGCCCTCGTTCGCACGGTTCCACTGTCCCATCGTGCCCTGCACTTCCGGGTGCCCCGCGTGACCGATCAGGATCACGTCGTGGCCGGCGCGACCGAGGCGTGCGACTTCCATGTGGACCTTGGTGACCAGCGGGCAGGTGGCGTCGAAAACGTTGAGGCCGCGGCGGTCGGCTTCCTCACGCACGGCCTTCGGTACGCCATGGGCGCTGAAGATGACTGTGGAGCCATCGGGCACTTCGTCGAGTTCCTCGACGAACACCGCGCCGTCGGCACGCAGGCGCTCCACGACATAACGGTTGTGCACCACCTCGTGACGTACGTAGATCGGCGCGCCATAGGACTCGAGGGCACGCTCGACGATGGCGATGGCGCGATCGACGCCGGCGCAGAAACCGCGGGGATTGGCGAGGAGGATGTCCAAGGGGACCTCGTGGCCGCGTGGGCCGTGGCAATAGGGCTTTGGCGCCTGGATGGCACCGAACCCCGTCATTATCGCACGGGGCGCGCTGGCAACCCCAATAAGCCCTGAAGCGGGGCTGGGGCGTCAGGCCGAGGCGTTCTTCGGCGAGCCGCCGAACAGGCTGAACACGATCAGGGCGGCCGCGCCCACGCTGATGGCCGAATCGGCCACGTTGAACACCGGGAAGGGGTAGCTGCCCAGAAAAACCTGGATGAAGTCGGTCACCTTCGCCGCATGGACGCGGTCGATGACGTTGCCGAGCGCCCCGCCCACGATGAGGGCCAGCGGCGCCGCCGTACGCCAGTCCCCGCGCGGGGTCCGCGACAGCCACACGCCCAGCGTGCCGCTGATGACGCCGGCCAGCAGGACGAAGAACCAGCGCTGCCAACCGGCGCTGTCGGCCAGGAAGCTGAATGCGGCGCCCGTGTTGAAGGTCAGCGTCCAGTTGAGGATGCCGGGGATCACCGGGTGCGGCGTCTCGGCCGGCTGCAGGGCCGTCAGCGCCCACCACTTGGTCAACTGGTCGAGCACGATCATCACGGCGGCGAGCCAGAGCCAGGACAGTGCGTTGGGTTTAGGGCGTACGGTCATGCGTTCAAAGGCCATTCGTGACGGGAACCCGCGCCGCCGGGCGGCGCGGGTGGTGTGCTGGCACGGCCGGTCAGAACCAGCGGCGATCCTCGCCCTGCCCCGTCACGTTTTCCACGCAGCGGCCACAGATCTCGGGATGCGCCGGGTCGTGACCGACATCGTGTCGATGTTGCCAGCAACGGATGCACTTGGCCGCCTCGCTGACGGCGGCGGACACATAAACCTCCGCCCCATCGAGTTCCACGCGCTCGGCCGACGCCGGGCGGCCTTCGAGCGGCGCCAGGGTCACTTCCGAGGTGATGAAGAAGAAGCGCAGCTCCGCCGCCGATTCGGCCAGCGCCGCCTGGGTGGCGGTGTCGGCGTGGATCGTCAGCGTGGCGTCGAGCGAGGCACCGATCTGGCCAGCCTTGCGCATGCCCTCGAGCACGCGCGACGCCGTCTCGCGGGTCGCCAGCAACGTGGACCACCAGCCACGCACGTCGGCGTCCTGGCGCACGTCGAGGCCCTCGTAGAAGGTCTCGAACAGCACCGACTCGCTGCGCGAACCCGGCAGGTGGGCCCAGACTTCTTCCGCCGTGAACGTGACGATGGGCGCCAGCCAGCGGGTCAGCGCCTCGAGGATCCGGTACATCGCGCTCTGCGCGCTGCGACGGCCGCGGCTGTCCGTCGGCATCGTGTACAGGCGATCCTTCGTGATGTCGAGGTACAGCGCGCCGAGTTCATTCGTGCAGAAGTTCTGCACGCGCTGGACGATCTCCGGGAAGTCGTAGCGCTCGTAGGCCGCGACGATCGCCGCCTGCGTGTCGGCGGTCTGCCGCACGGCCCAGCGGTCGAGATCCAGGCACGCCTCGGTGGCGAGCAGATGCTTGTCCGGATCGAAGCCGTCCAGGTTGCCGAGCAGGAAGCGCGCCGTGTTGCGGATGCGGCGGTACGTATCCGCCACGCGCTTCAGGATCTCGTCCGACAACGACATCTCGTTGCGGTAATCGGTCGAGCAGATCCACAGGCGCAGGATGTCCGCACCGAGGGTCTTCATGATGTCCTGCGGTTCGATGCCGTTACCCAGCGACTTCGACATCTTGCGGCCCTGCGCGTCCACGGTGAAACCGTGGGTCAGCACATGGTCATAAGGCGCGCGGCCGTTGATGGCCGCCGAGGTCAGCAGCGACGACTGGAACCAGCCGCGATGCTGGTCGGAGCCTTCCAGGTACATCACCTTGTATTCGCTGGCGTTGCCGGCCTGCAGTTCCGGACGCGCGCCGACCACCGCGAAGTGGCTGACGCCCGAATCGAACCACACGTCGAGGACGTCGGTGACTTTCTCGTACGCGTCGGCGTCGTCGCCCAGCAGTTCGCGCGGATCGAGCGTGAACCAGCTGTCGATGCCCTCCTTCGCGACCTTCTGCGCCACCTTCTCCATCAGCTGGACGGAATCCGGATGCGGATCGTGCGTGTTCTTGTCGACGAACAGGGTGATCGGCACGCCCCACGTGCGCTGGCGCGAGATGCACCAGTCCGGGCGACCCTCGATCATCCCGGCGATGCGCTCTTCGCCCCAGCCCGGCACCCAGCGCACGGACTTGATGGACGTGAGCGCGGTGCGGCGGAGATCGGCCTGTTCCATGCCGATGAACCACTGCGGCGTGGCACGGAAGATCACCGGCGTCTTGTGACGCCAGCAATGCGGGTAGCTGTGCGTGAGCTTGGCCGAGGCGAGCAGCACGCCGCGCGCGCGCAGCAGGTCGACGATCTGGTCGTTGGCCTTCCAGATGTGCACGCCGGCGAACGAGACGTCGCCCGCCAGCGGCAGGTCGGCGCGATAGACCCCGCGGCCGTCGACGTAGTTGAGTGTGCCGATGCCGTAATGCTGGCCCACGACGAAATCTTCCGCACCGTGGTCGGGCGCAGTGTGCACGGCACCGGTGCCGTCCTCGTCGGACACGTGGTCGCCGAGGATGATCGGCACGTGCTTGTCGTAGAACGGATGACGCAGCGGCTGGTTCTCCAGCACGGCGCCCTGCACGCGGGCGAGCACGTTGACCGTCTCGACGCCATAGCGGGCCAGCGCCTTCTCGACCAGGGCCGAGGCGACCACCAGCAACAACGGCTTGCCGTTGCGCGACGGACCTTCGACCAGGGAATACTCGAGTTCGCCACCGAGCGACACCGCCTGGCTGGACGGCAGCGTCCACGGCGTGGTGGTCCAGATCGGCACGGCGATGTTCGCGTCGCCCGTGGCGATGCCGAACAGGGCGCCGAACGAGACCGGGTCGACCGCGTCATACGCGACGTCCACCGCGGGCGAGGTCTTGTCGGCGTATTCGATCTCGGCTTCGGCGAGTGCCGAGCCGCAGTCGAAGCACCAGTACACGGGCTTGGCGCCACGCACGACGTGGCC
>DATNJP010000046.1:0-2942 GCA_035603855.1 Luteibacter sp.
CGCCGCCGTCCTGACTTGCCTGCTGACGCTGGGCGCGATGGTCACCTCACCGGCACAACGCGTGAGCCAGGCGAATACCATCGCGGCAGCCCGCTGATCGATGGCGGGCAGGTGCTTCATTCGCAAAAATAAAGCCGCCGGATCGCTCCGGCGGCCTTTTTTCTTGCCAGTGTCCCCGGGCGCTTACTGACCGCGCATGCGGCCCTGGAAGCGCGGTGCACCGTTGCCCATGTGGGGCAGGCGGATCTTGCCGATGGCGCTGATGCGCTCTTCGGCCATGCGGTCCGCGGCCTTGTAGGTCGGGATGTTGTCGCGCGAGGAGATCTCGAAGATGCGACCGACGTTGTAGTAGATCGTGCGCATCATGCGCATCGCGCGCTCGCGGTTGTAACCGTCGATCTCGAGGGAGACGTTCATCACGCCACCCGCGTTCACGGCGTAATCCGGGGCGTAGACGATGCCGCGACGGGCGAGTTCGTCGCCGATGGCATCGGTGGCGAGCTGGTTGTTCGCCGCGCCGCAGATGATCTTGGCCTTGATGCGGTCGATGGTCTGCTCGTTGACCGTGCCGCCGAGGGCGCACGGGCTGTAGACGTCGGCGTCAACGTCGTAGATCTCGTCGAGGCCCACGGCTTCGCAGCCGAGCTCGTCGACGCAGCGCTGCACGGCATCCTTGTTGATGTCCGTGACGAACACCTTGGCGCCCTGCTCGCGGAGCAGCTTGATGAACTCGCTGCCCACGTGGCCGCAGCCCTGGACGGCGTAGCTGTACTTGCCCACGTCTTCGTTGCCGTGCTTGCTCTGCAGCGCGGCCATCAGGCCCTGCAGGGTGCCGAACGCGGTGAACGGCGACGGGTCGCCCGAACCGCCGTGGACCTGGTGCACGCCGGTGACGTACTCGGTCTCGCGGTAGACGTATTCCATGTCGTTGACGTCGATGCCAACGTCTTCAGCCGTGATGTAGCGGCCGTTGAGCGAATTCACGAAACGGCCGAAGGCGCGGAACAGCGCTTCGGACTTGTCCTTGGACGGATCGCCGATGATCACGGCCTTGCCGCCGCCGAGGTTCAGGCCGGCGACCGCGTTCTTGTAGGTCATGCCGCGCGAGAGGCGCAGCACGTCGTTGACGGCGTCCTGCTCGGTTTTGTACGGCCACATGCGCAGGCCGCCAAGGGACGGGCCAAGCACGGTGTTGTGGATCGCGATGATGGCCTTGAGGCCCGCGTCCTTGT
This sequence comes from Luteibacter sp., assembly GCA_035603855.1. Taxonomy (GTDB): domain Bacteria; phylum Pseudomonadota; class Gammaproteobacteria; order Xanthomonadales; family Rhodanobacteraceae; genus Luteibacter. The sequence continues at coordinate 1,233 of DATNJP010000046.1, forward strand.
TATGGCAGAAGACGACTTCTTCGTGGCCCGTGTTGGCGATGGTTTCGAAAATCATCGAACGCTAACTCCAGTGTCAGGCGGCAGCAGCACCGCCCTCTAGGTGAAAACCGGCGGTGGGGACCACCGGTGGATTGTGACCGTCCAAAAAAATCGCCCCGGCCTGCGAGGCGGGGGCGATATGTCGTGTCAGCTGCCTAGTTTAAACCGTTGCGGGCCCCTGTATAGGTGCGCCGCAGCAAGCCATCAACGATGCCAGTGCGGATCGCGGTGCCAGGTCTCACGCTCGATGCGCCAGCCGCGGCCATACGGGCGCCAGACGGGCGGGCGGTAGACGTAGCCCGGACGGCCGGCATACCAGTGCCCGCCGATCCATACGTAGCGGCCGCCGGCCCAGTTCCAGTAGCCGGGCGCCCAGACATAACCGGCGCGGGGCGGCGGGACGCGCTCGAAGCGCGGCGGCGGCGGGCGGGTACCCACGGTGACCGAGACATATTCCCGCGCGGCGGCGGGCGGGGTGTAGCTCGCTGCGCCAACGGCCAGGCCCAAGGCGGCCACGGCGGCGAGGGTGCGGGTCAGGGAGGTCATACTGGGTTCTCCTTCGGGACGTTCCGCGCGGATGCGGATTCGTGCGCCAGAACGCCGGTTCCTGCGCCAGGGTTGACTCCCCCGGGGTCGGTCCGTTCAGCTTCGTGAAAGCTGCCGGTTGTGCGACCCTTTGGCAGGTCTGTTTATCCACCGGTTCTCCCATGAAGCCACCCCGCCGCTTCGGCGCGCGCACCATCGCGACCCTCCTTGGCATTCGCCTGGCCTACCGTTTCGGTAGCCGGTTGGCCCCCGCGCGGACCGTGGCGCACGCCGCCCGGATCTTCCAGACACCGCTGCCGAGCAGCCGTGAGCGGGCGGCCCATGCGTCGATGACGATGTCGGCGCGGACGGAAACGGTGGAGGTCGATGGCCAGGCCATCGCCACGTATGTCTGGGGCGATCCATCCACGCAGCCGTACGTGTTGCTCGTGCATGGCTGGTCGAGCATGGGCCTGCGCTGGGAGAACTGGGCATCGCAGCTTCTTGCGAACGGTTGGGCGGCGGTGGCGTTCGACCAGCCGGGACACGGCCGCAGCGGTGGAGACCTGTGCACGCTGCCCGATTTCGCGCGGACGGTGAGCGCGATCGGGCGTCACTACGGCGATGCCGAAGCGGTGATCGCCCATTCGCTGGGCGGCGCGGCCGTCACGCTGGCGCTCGACGATGGCTGGACCGCGAAGCGCGCCGTATTGATCGCTCCCGCTGCCGATCCTCAGGCGGCCACGCGCCGTTTCGCGCGCTTCGTGCGCCTTGGCGAGCATCTGCGCCCGTCGATGCACGAGGTGCTGGCGCAGCGCACCGGGGTGTTGACCGACGATCTCCACATCCGCCACCACGCGCCGAAACGTAGCCAGCCCGTCCTGATCGTGCATGACGCGTTCGATCGTGACGTGCCGGTGGAAGAGGGAGAAATGTATGTCCGGCTCTGGCCGGGTGCGGCCCTGATGAAGACGCGCCGGCTGGGTCATCGCCGCATCGTGGACGATCCGGGAGTGATGGCGGCGGCCCTGGCTTTCGTCTTCGGACCATCGCCTTCCGCTGCAGTGCACCAAAGCCCGCCACCGCCTCCGCAGTAGAATCGACAGGTTCCCCACCGTCGTCGATCTTCCCCCGGAGTTTTTCCAT
>DATNJP010000047.1:0-3659 GCA_035603855.1 Luteibacter sp.
GGGGCGCGCGATCACGACCCCGGCCCTGCGGCACGCGGGCTACGCATGCATCATCGCGGGCGAAGGTATGACCTTCGCGTTGCTCTTGCTGGGCTCGATCTCCCTCTGGCGTGCACGGCGCGCAAGCGGCGCGGCATTCGACGCGGCCAAACGCTGGGTCGTCGCTGGCTGCACGGTAGGCTTCCTCGTGTGGTTCTTCGGCTTCATGGTCGTCGGCGGCGAGTGGTTCGCCATGTGGCAGTCGAAGATCTGGAACGGGCAGGAAGGGGCGTTCCGGTTCTACATGGCGTTGCTGGGCGTACTGATCTTCGTGAACCAGCGCGACACCGATCTGTAGGTGCGCGCAGGGCGCGCTCGTGCCGGCGGCGGTCACGGCTGCCCCGGCCCCATGCGATAATTCCCCCATGAATACCCACGCCTCCCACGACTCCATCCGTGCCGTGCAGTGGCACGGCGACCGTCTTCGCCTGCTCGACCAGCGCCGCCTGCCGGCCGAGGAAATCTGGTTCGACTGCACCACGTCGGATGACGTCACGCGTGCCATCCGCGACCTGGCCGTCCGCGGCGCGCCGGCCATCGGCATCGCGGCCGCCTGGGGCGTCGTGCTGGCGGCACAGGCAGGCGTCGATCTGCCCGTGGCGATGTCCACGCTGCGTGCGGCGCGCCCCACGGCGGTGAACCTGATGTGGGCGCTGGATCGCATGAACCTGCGCATCCTGGAAGGCGCCGATGCCGCCGCGCTCGAGCGCGAGGCACAGGCCATCCAGGAGGAAGACCTCGCCGCCAACCAGCACATGGGACAGCTCGGTGCCGCGTTGATCGAGCCGGGTTCACACGTTCTCACGCACTGCAATACCGGCTCGCTCGCCACGGCCGGTTATGGCACGGCGCTCGGCGTGATTCGCGCGGGCGTGGAACTGGGCAACATCGAGCAGGTGTACGCGGGCGAGACGCGGCCCTGGCAGCAGGGTGCCCGCCTCACGATGTGGGAACTCGTCCGTGACGGCATCCCGGCAAAACTCATCGCCGATTCCGCCGCCTCGCACCTCATGAAGGATGGCAAGGTGAAGTGGGTCGTCGTCGGCGCCGACCGCATCGCCGCCAATGGCGACACCGCCAACAAGATCGGCACCTACCAGCTCGCGATCGCCGCGCGCCACCACGGCGTGAAGTTCATGGTGGTCGCACCGTCCACGACGGTCGACATGGCCACCGCGACGGGCGCCGATATCGAGATCGAACTGCGCGACGCGGCGGAACTGTTGTCCGTTGCGGGCACCCGTACCGTGATCGAGGGCGCGGACGCGTGGAACCCGGTGTTCGACGTGACGCCGGCGGAACTGATCGACGCGATTGTCACCGAGCGCGGCGTCATCCTGAAACCCGACGAAGAGCAGATGCGGATCCTGTTTCCGTGAAGCACCTGCGCCGTGAAGTCGCGTTGTTCGCGGTGGGCGGCGTTCTCGGCCTCATCGTCGACGCGGGCATCGCGCAGTCCCTGGTGGGGCTGGCGGGGTGGAATGTGTACACCGCGCGCGTCGTCTCGTTCCTCAGCGCCGCGACGGTCACGTGGTGGTGGAATCGCACGCATACCTTCGCCCATCGTCATTCCGGCCGCGGCCATGGCGCGGAATGGCTGCATTGGATGGGCCTGATGGCTCTTGGCGCCGTCGTCAACAACGGTGTCTACGTGCTTGCTTTCAAGCTCTTTCCCGCCTTGCACGCATGGCCCGCGGTGGCCGTCGCGGCGGGCTCCGCCGCAGGTTCCGTGGCGAATTTCCTGCTGGCCCGGACGGTGCTTTATCGCGCCGCCAAAACACCGGTTTAAGTGATTGATTTTACGGACTTTTTAGCTGTCCTTTCCACGCCCGTTGTGATATGATTGTCGGGTTGAGTCGGCCGCGTCGCGCGAGCGCGAAACACGCGGGCGGCGGGGGCATTTTCACGGGACACCAGGAAGCCGATTGATGGCAGAACTCGCCAAAGAAGTCATCCGCGTCAATATCGAAGACGAGATGCGCCAGAGCTATCTCGACTACGCGATGAGCGTCATCGTGGGGCGTGCGCTCCCCGATGTCCGCGACGGCCTGAAGCCGGTCCATCGCCGCGTACTGTTCGCGATGAACGAGCTGGGTAACGCCTGGAACAAACCGTACAAGAAGTCGGCCCGCGTGGTCGGTGACGTCATCGGTAAGTACCATCCGCACGGCGACGCGTCGGTTTACGACACCATCGTCCGCATGGCGCAGCCGTTCTCGCTGCGCTACATGCTGGTCGACGGCCAGGGTAACTTCGGTTCCGTGGACGGCGACAACGCCGCGGCCATGCGATACACCGAAGTGCGCATGGCGCGCCTGACGCACGAGCTGATGGCCGACATCGACAAGGAAACCGTCGACTTCGGGCCCAACTACGACGAAAGCGAGCACGAGCCGCTGGTCCTCCCGACCCGCGTGCCGAACCTGCTCGTCAACGGCTCGGCCGGTATCGCCGTGGGCATGGCGACGAACATCCCGCCGCACAACATGACCGAGGTGATCAATGCCACGCTGGCGCTGATCGAAGATGCCTCGCTCGGTGTCGACGACCTGATGACCTACATCCCCGGTCCGGATTTCCCGACCGCGGGCATCATCAACGGCTCCTCGGGCATCGTGGAGGCGTACCGCACCGGTCGCGGCCGCATCCTCGTGCGTGCGCGCACGTCGATTGAAACCGAAGCCAACGGTCGCGAGACGATCCTCGTCCACGAGCTGCCGTACCAGGTGAACAAGGCTCGCCTGATCGAGAAGATCGCCGAGCTGGTCAAGGAAAAGAAGCTCGAAGGCATCAGCGAACTGCGCGACGAGTCCGACAAGGACGGCATGCGCGTGGTCATCGAGATCCGTCGCGATTCCATGGGCGACGTGGTGCTGAACAACCTGTTCCAGCAGACCCAGCTGCAGGTGACCTTCGGCATCAACATGGTGGCCCTGCTCGACGGCCAGCCCAAGCTGATGAACCTCAAGGACATCCTCGAGGCCTTCATTCGCCACCGCCGTGAAGTCGTCACGCGCCGTACCATCTTCGAACTGCGCAAGGCACGCCAGCGCGCGCACATCCTCGAAGGCCTCACGGTCGCGCTCGCCAACATCGAAGAGATGATCGAGCTGATCCGTACGTCCGCGTCGTCGAACGAAGCGCGCGAGCGCATGGTCGCCCGTCGCTGGGAGCCGGGCCTGGTGAAGGCGCTGCTGGCCGCCACGGGTGCCGAGTCGTCGCGTCCGGAAGACATGGATCCGCGCGATGGCCTGAACGAGAACGGCTACCAGCTATCCGAAGCGCAGGCCACCGAAATCCTGCAGATGCGTCTGCATCGCCTCACCGGCCTGGAGCAGGAAAAGCTCTCGGACGAGTACCGCGAAATCCTCAACACGATCCGCGCCCTGATCGAGATTCTCGAGAACCCGTCGCGTCTGCTCGAAGTCATTCGTGAAGAGCTCGAGCAGATCCGCACCGACTACGGCGATGCGCGTCGTACCGAGATCCAGCACTCGCAGGAAGACCTGAACGTGCTCGACCTCATCGCGCCGGAAGACGTGGTGGTGACGCTCTCGCACACCGGTTACATCAAGCGTCAGCCGGCCAGCCTTTACCGCGCGCAGAAGCGTGGCGGCAAG
>DATNJP010000048.1:0-2086 GCA_035603855.1 Luteibacter sp.
AATCGTCGTCCGGCCAGCGGGGCATGGCGGGTTTGTCGTTGCGGGGGGACGTGTCGCCGGCCTTTACCGCGGCCCAGACAGCCAGGGCGTCGACGGTGGGGGCCACGTCGTGGACGCGGACCATCACGGCGCCGCGCTGCACGGCGATCAGGGCGGCCGCGACGGAGCCATGGACCCGGGCCGACGGGTCCTGGCGACCGGTCAGCGCGCCGATCATCGCCTTCCGGGACACGCCGGCATACGCCCCGGCACCCAGCTCCGCGAAGCGCCCCATGGCCCTCAGCAGAGCCAGGTTGTGCTCGAGGTTCTTGCCGAATCCGAAGCCGGGGTCGACCAGCACCTTGCGTCGATCGATGCCGGCCAGTTCGCAGGAGAACAGCCGGTCGGTGAGAAAGCGATGGACGTCGCCGACCACGTCGTCGTAGTCGGGGGCTTCCTGCATCGTGCGCGGTTCGCCCTGCATGTGCGTAAGGCAGACCGGCACGCGAAGTTCGGCGGCCGTATCCAGCGCGCCTTCGCGGCGCAGGGCGTAGACGTCGTTGATCATGCCCGCGCCCGCACCCACGGCGGCGCGCATCACCTCCGGCTTGGAGGTGTCGATGGACAACGGCAACGTGGTCGCCGCGGCCAGGCGCTCGATCAGCGGCACGACGCGGCGGATTTCATCCTCGACGGACACATCGTCCGCACCGGGACGCGTGGACTCGCCGCCGATGTCGAGCATGTCGGCCCCTTCTTCCGCCAGCGTCATGGCATGCGCGTACGCCGCTTCCAGCGTGTCGTGCCGGCCGCCATCGGAGAACGAGTCCGGCGTGACGTTGACGATACCGACCACGCGCGGACGGTCGAGGCTCAGGGCGCGGCCGTTGCAGTCGAGGACGGTGGCGAAGGGATCGATATTCATGGGCTCAGACCGGCTGCTGGCCGCCGAGCGGACCCATGAAACGGCGGTAGTAGCGCAGCTCTTCGATGGAGTCGCGGATATCGGACAGCGCCGTGTGCGCCGAGTCCTTGTTGAAGCCGCGACTGATTTCCGGGGACCAGCGACGCGAGAGTTCCTTCAGCGTCGACACGTCCAGGTTGCGGTAGTGGAAGTAACGCTCCAGCTTGGTCATCTCGCGATGCAGGAAGCGGCGGTCCTGGCAGATGGAGTTGCCGCACATGGGCGACTTGCCGGCGGGTACCCACTGGCGCAGGAACGCGATGGTCGCTTCCTCGGCCTGCTCGGGCGACGTGTCCGATTCCACCGAACGACCCCACAGCCCCGAACGCATGTGCTGGTTGCGGTTCCAGGCATCCATCTGCTGCAAGCGCGCATCGGCATGCGATATGGCGAAGACCGGTCCCTCGGCAAGCACGTTCAGATCCTTGTCCGTCACGATCGTGGCGATTTCCAGGATGGAATCGTTATCCGTATCCAGACCGGTCATCTCCAGGTCGATCCAGATGAGGTTGTCTTCGTTCGCTTGCGTCATGGGTGCTCCTTGGGCCTACGCTGAGTCTAACCCGCCACCGCCCCGGAACGTGAGATCATGGCCGGATGGCCGAACCGACCTTCTTCTGGCACGACTACGAAACCTTCGGCGCCGATCCACGGCGGGACCGTCCCAGCCAGTTCGCCGGCATCCGCACCGACGCCAACCTCAACGTGGTCGGCGAGCCGCTGATGATCTACTGCAAGCCGCCGCGGGACATGCCGCCGCAGCCTGCCGCCTGCCTCATCACCGGTATCGCACCACAGCTGACCGAGCGCGAAGGCGTGATCGAGGCCGAGTTCGCCGCCGCGATCCACGAGCAGATCGCCCTGCCCGGCACCTGCACGGTGGGCTACAACTCGCTACGCTTCGACGACGAGTTCACCCGCCATCTCCTGTACCGCAACTTCTACGACCCGTATGGCCGCGAGTGGGAAAACGGCAACTCGCGCTGGGACCTGATCGACCTCGTGCGCATGTGCCAGGCACTGCGCCCCGAGGGCATCGTCTGGCCCACCCGCGAGGACGGCACGCCCAGCTTCAAGCTCGAACATCTCGCCACCGCGAACGGCCTGAAGCAGGAGCGGGCGCACGATGCGCTCTCCGATGTC
>DATNJP010000049.1:0-5563 GCA_035603855.1 Luteibacter sp.
GTAAGCCGGCTTCCCGCATGCGCAGACTGGCTCTGCGTGCCGACAACCCCGTTGTCGGCTGCGCGCCTTTCCCCTCCCCAAGGAAGCCGACATGTCCACGAAAAGCGCTCTAGCGATCCTGCTCGCCTCATCCACCGGTGCCATGCCGCTCGCCGCGCAGGCGAACGATGGCGTCATCGAGATCACCGGGCGAATCATCGCCACCACCTGCAATGTCGAGGGCAAGCCCGCCGGCACCGGGGCGGCCAGGAAGAACGTCACCCTCGGCAGCATCAGCGCGGGTGCCCTGGCGACGGCCGGTGCGACAGCGGGAGATCGTGGATTCGCGATCCGCATCGGTGGCAACAGCGAGTGCACGGACAACGTCACCGCCAAGCTTCGCTTCGATCCCGCCAGCCCCCTTCTCGACCGGACCACGGGACGCCTCAACATCGACGATGGCGCCGATGCGGCGAGCAATGTGCAGATCCAGATGACCAATCCCGATGGGACGCCGATCAACATGTACACCGACGACTCTCAGGGCGTGACGATCGCGGGGAACGCGGCCGAAATCGGTCTCGTCGCACGCTACTACAGTCTCGGTGGCGCGAAGGAAGGGGTCGCGGCATCGCGTATCGGTTTCCAGGTGGTCTACGAGTAAGCACGGCAGCTTTGCCTGTCGGCCGGGTAGACGCCCGGCCGATTCATGGACGAGAGAGGAATCCTCATGTTTCGAACGCTATCGGCGATGCTGGTCATCGCCACACTGGCCGGTGTCACGAGCGCGAACGCCGCGGTGGTGATCGGCGGCACGCGTGTCGTGTTTCCCGCGGATGTTCGCGATGTCTCGCTGCGGATCGAGAACAAGGGCAGCGATCCGGCGCTTGTGCAGGTGTGGATCGATGACGGCGACGAGCGCTCCACGCCATCGAATGCGCACGCGCCCTTCGCGATCACGCCCCCCGTATTCAGGATCGACCAGGGGCAAGGCCATGCCCTGCGCATCGTGCATGCCGGTGAGGAACCGCCGCGCGAACGCGAAACGCTCTATTGGCTCAACGTACTGGAGATTCCGCCGAAGGCCGCCGAGGCGGAAGGCAAGAACGTCTTGCAGTTGGCCTTCCGCCATCGCCTCAAGGTGTTTCACCGGCCCAAGGATCTGTCGATGCCGGTGGAACATGCTCCCTCCTCGCTGCGCTGGTCCATCGTGCGCACGGACGGCAAGGCCCGTCTGCATGTGGAGAATCCTTCGCCGTACCACGTGTCCTTCCATGCCATCGAATTGCAGTGGCGTGAGGAAGGAGGGAAGCCCTTGTCCCTCGGTGGCGGCATGGTGAAGCCGCAACGTTCGGCGGAATTCCCACTGCCCGATGGCACTCAGGGCTTCCAGGCCGCCACGGTGTCGTTCATGAGCATCAACGACTTCGGCGGGGTGGTCGCCGGTACCTCGGTCATCGATCCATGAGCACGGAAGCCCAGTCATGCCCGATACCGCCAGCGGAAGGCGCCGTCGTCCCCGGCACGTGCTTGCCATCGCGTGCCAGATGCTCGCAGGGTGGCTCGCCATGAGCCATTGTGGGATGGCGCAGGACATCCGCACGGTCGAGTTCGATCCGTCCTTCCTGTTGGATGGCGGCCCGACAGCGCTCGACCTGTCTCGCTTCGCTCATGGCAATCCCGTGCTTCCCGGTCGGTACGACGTGGACATACGCATGAATGGCGAATGGCAGGCCCGCAAGCCGGTCCGTTTCGAGGCCCGGACCGGTCAGGGCGATGCCTCACCGTGTCTTACGCATGACGAGCTGATTCTCTTCGGCCTTGCGGTCGAGGCGCGCGGTGTTCCATGGGACGATCCATGCGGTCCCATCGGCCAGAGAATCGATGGCGCGACGGCGCGCCTCGACATCGGTGAACAGCGCCTCGATATCGAAGTTCCACAGGCCGCGATGCGCCGCCAACGGTCCGGTGTCGTGCCTCCCGGTCAATGGGAACAGGGAATCACCAGCGGGCTCCTGGCCTGGCGGATGAACGTCCGTCACGCCGCGTCAGCGGAGAGACGCCGGGCTTCGGTTTTCGCAGGCATGGATGCGGGAGCCAACTGGAAGACCTGGCGGTGGCGGCATGCGGGGGCATGGTCCGCTGCGCGATATCGCGGCAGGCATACATTCGTGGAAAGGCAGCTGGAAACATGGCGCTCGCAGTTGCGGCTGGGCGACGTCGTCCTTGTCGACAGCCTGTTTCCCTCCGTGCGCCTGCGCGGCTTTTCCATCGCGAGCGACGCGCGCATGAATGAGGATGCCCTTGGCGGCTATGCGCCACGTGTGCGTGGCATCGCGGCCACGCATGCGACGGTAAAGGTCACTCAGGGTGGCGTTCTCCTTCGCGAGCTGTCCGTCCCGCCGGGCCCCTTTGTCATCGACGACCTCTATGCCGCGGGACGCGGTGGCTATCTCGAAGTGGATATCGAGGAGAGCGATGGCCGGCACCAGATATCACGCGTTCCATTCTTTCCCGTACCCGAGCTCGTGCGCGAAGGAGAATCCACGTATGCCTTCAGCGCGGGACGTACGGCGGCAGGCCACGGACTATCCACCAGCCTGAGCCAGGCGAGCTGGCGCCGTGGATTCGCGCACGGTGCCACCGTATATGCCGGATGGCGGCAAGCGGCATGCCACCTTTCCCTGCTGGCGGGTGTCGCTGTCGATACGCTGGCGGGCGCCTTCGCCATGGACGTGACACGTGCCTTCGCGCACAACGGCTCTGCATTGTTGCGTTTCCGTCATGGCCGGCAATGGCGCAACGCCACGTTGCTATCGGTAAGTGTGTCGCATGGCCGGGACCCATCATTCGTGGATTCCTCGCGGCAACGTGGCATGCACGCGGCTTCGTCGCGGCGTTTCGATGTGCTCGTGCAACGACAACTCGGCGGTGATCGCGGTGCCTTGAGCGCGAGTGCAAGCCACGCGGTAGTCACGCGACGCGAGAACGTCACGCTCGACCAGGCCCTCTCGTGGAGTCGCGGCTGGCGCACCGCCACGATGGACGTATCGCTGCGTCGCTCACGGCGGCGCGACGCGATGGGCCTGCGAACCGATGTGTCCGGCCAGTTCGGGATCTCCATGCCCCTTGGGCGTCCCGCGTCGTCCACGAACCTGCACGCGACCATCCTGGGTGAATCGAAGGCAGGCGGTGTACGCGTAGGTATCAGTGGCGTTGCCGATCCGGAAGGGCAGTCGACGTATGGATTGGCCGTGGGCAAGGATCGGCGTGATGGCCAACGATTCGATGCGTCGGTGTCGCATGCCTTCGGTGTAGGAGAGGTAGCAGCGAACGTCGAGCATGCCGGGCGGATGAACGCCGGCAGCCTCTCAGCGTCGGGCGGCCTCGTGATTCATGCGGGCGGTGTGACGTTCGCCCCGCGTCTGGGTGACGCCGCGGCGCTTGTGCACGCGCCGGGAGGGAAGGGCACGCGCGTGGGTGGAAGTCAGGGCGTTCGCATCGACCGGCGTGGCTACGCCGTCGTTCCCTACCTGACGCCGTACCGCTGGAACAGCGTCGATCTGGATCCGTCCGGCGTCCCGCTGGATGTCGCCTTCGTATCCACTCACCGTCGTGCCGCGCCCACAGCCGGCGCATTGGTTCTCATGCCATTCGATACCGACGTGTCGAAGAGACTCCTGGTCACGGCGACCCTCGGCCGTGGCGATAGCGTGCCGTTCGGTGCGGAGGTGGTGGACGCGGCGGGCCGCTCGGCGGGCATCGTCGGCCAGGGAGGAAGGGTCTTCCTTCGGGTGGATGAAGGTGTGGCGAGCTGGACCGTCCGTTGGTCGAACGAGGAGACGGGCCACTGCGTGTTGCGCCTCAGCAACGGCAAGACAACCGCCGCCGGCGACGTGCGGCATAACGGAGTATGTGAATGAGCAGATATAGCGGGCTTTTCCGACGGCTCCGCCTCGTGGGTGGCTTCGCGATGGTGGGGATGGCGGGTACCTCCGCCCAGGCGGACGATCGCCTGATGTTCCAGGTTCGCGGCGCCGTGACGCCTTCCTGCGGCCTTGCCACGGACCGCATCCGGATCGAACTCGGCACCGTCGCGGCGTCCGAACTGGGTGCCATCGGCGGCGCGAGCCGCTGGCGGCGTGCCAGCTTCATCGGTACGGGCTGCATTGGGGCGACGCGGGCCACCGTCACGATGCGGGCCAAACCCCATCCCCTCGATCCCCGCTATATCGCCACGGACGGAGACCGGGCCGCTGGCGTGCGGGGTGTAGGCATCGAGGTGCGCGCCGCGGAGGGGCAGTCACTGCCCCCCGATGGCTCATCGTCCGTGGGCTTTACGTGGGCGGAAGGCGCGCCGGAGCTGGCTTTCGAGGCGCGCTACGTCCGTCTGGGCGCGCTCAACCCCGGGAATGCCCAAGCGACGGCCTTGGTACAGATCCAGTGGGAATGAGCCAAGGGACGAGCCAGGACAGCGGCGTTCGCCGACATCGGAGCGTTTGCCCTCCGCCCGGCGTTCAACCAAACTACACGGTCCGACCCCGCCAGCCCATCGGCTCGCTATCATGGGCGGGAGCGACGCCCGTTCCGGTCAGGACGGCGTCCGAAGACAAGCACACGAGGGAAATCCATGGCACGCGGCATCAACAAGGTCATCATCGTCGGCAACCTCGGCGCGGATCCGGAAACCCGTTACACCGGTAGCGGCACGGCGATCACCTCCTTGCGCATCGCCACATCCGAGGCGTGGACCGACAAGCAGTCGGGCGAAAAGCAGGAGCGCACCGAGTGGCACCGCGTGAAGCTGTTCGGCAAGCTCGCCGAGATCGCTGGCGAGTACCTGAAGAAGGGTCGCCAGGTGTACATCGAAGGTTCGCTGCGCACCGACAAGTACACCGATAAGGACGGCGTCGAGCGCTACTCGACCGACATCATCGCCAACGAGATGCAGATGCTCGGCGGCCAGGGTGGTGGCGAAGGCGGCGGTTTCGCTGGCGGCCAGGGTGGTGGTGCGCGTCCCCAGCAGGCACGCGGCAATTACAGCGGCGGCGGTGCCGGCGGTGGCGGTGGCGGCAACTACGGCGGCGGCGCCGGTGGTGGTGGCCAGCAGCGCGGCAACTATGGTGGCGCGCGCGGCGGCGACGACTACGGCCAGCCTCGCGGTGGCAACGCTGCCCCGCAGCGCTCGGCTCCGCCCGCGAACGAAGGTTTCGACGACGACGATATTCCGTTCTAAGACATACCTTAGACCGTCTTTGTACGGTTTTGACTTACAAGCCCCCGATTCGTCGGGGGTTTTTCTTTTTCAAGACTCGACAATTTCGTACTGCGCTCCTTTCCGAATCTTCGCCTGAGCTGCACTACACCCAGCGTGCGGATACGGCCATGTCCGCTGCCCTTCCACGGCTCGTGCATGCCTTACGCGGGCTTGCGTCGATGTACGAAGAAGACGGGCGGCGGCATGCGGGTCCGCCGGATGGACGGGGTGTGCTCCATGTGGAGCCTGAGGCGCCTGGGGACGGAGAGGCATGAAGGATTCCATGAAGTAAACGCGCGTTGCATGGCATCCCGGTGTGGCCGCGTG
>DATNJP010000050.1:0-6996 GCA_035603855.1 Luteibacter sp.
CGGCGCCGAGGTGCCCGCGCCCGTCACCACCACGCTCCGCTGGCACTTCCGCGACGACAGCGTGCGCGCCGTACGCGTGCAGTTCCACGGGGCGCCAGGCACCTATGCCTTCGCCGTCGGTACACCACGTGCAACCGACGCACCAGGTTGGCCATACGCCCAGGGGCTCGTCGACGGCAAACTCGCCGCCGTGGCTACGCTGACGCCGCAGTGGCTCACGATGTCGCTCATCGCCGGTCCGCAATCGGTGGCGCCACGCGGCGAAGCCTATGCGGGCTACGTCGACGCCCAGTTCCGCTGGGCATTAGCACTCCCGACGAAGGATACGACCGCCTGGCTCTTCGACCGCCCATCCACGCTCTTCAAGGCATACGTGCGTACGGGCAGGGCGGATTACCTCGAATCGGCAGAAGACAGCTACCGCTGGTACATGGCGGGCATCAAGCGTGATGGCTTGCCGGTGAGTCCTTCCTGCGGCGGCGGCTGGCTGCCGGACGGCAAGCCCTGTGACGTGAAGTACGTCTACATCGAACCGATCGTGCTGGCCGTGGCACTGAGTGGCGATGACTCCATGCACGACGCCGCCACGGTCGCGAAGATGGCCGAGTTGTGGCACAGCGGCGGATGGAACGGTCCGCCAGGCGCCTATAAACAGCCGAAAGACTATTTCACGGAACGCCTTGCAGGCCTCGGCCTCATCGAAACCGTCGCCGCATATGAACTAACGGGCGAGGCGCGCTATCGCGACTGGATCGATGCGCGGGTTGGCTGGTTGCAGGAACACCAGAAGTCCAACCCCGACGGCCTCGGCGACGACGGTTCCTGGCGAAACAGCTGGAACGTGCACGAGAACGATCCCGACGGCGCCAACGACGTCCGCGGCGCTTCGCCGTGGATGAGCGAGAACATCATCGATGGCCTGTGGCATGCCTGGCTGGTGACGGCCGACCCGCGCATTCCGGGCATGATCACCGGCTTCGGCCGATACCTCGAGAAGTACGGCTGGATCGACGCGAAGCTGCTGGTGTCGCCGCACGACTGGCGCAATGGCTGCTCCGGCCCGAACGGACAGATCGCCTGGTACTGGTCGTCGTCGCAAGCGAAGACCGATGCGCTGATGAAGATCCAGGAGAGCGAAGGCTGGTACAGCGACGGCCATACGGTGGAACTTGGCCTGCCGGTCGCCGCCGCCTGGTATTTCGAAAAGGACCCCGTGCAGGCCGCGGCCTTGAAGAAGCGCTTCGCGGCGCTTGCTTCGTCGTATAGCCCTGAATGTGCCGCGATCTCCGATACGTTGCGTCGTTTCAACTGGAATAATCGTGGTGCTGGTGTTGCGCAGTGGATGATGGCTCAGCCTGCGGGGGCCGGGTTCGCCGCTGAAGCGGCTCCTGCAAGGGCATCTGTCCCACGGAAGGACGATGCTTTGGGGACGAGTCGATGAATCGCCGCATCGCCGTCTTGCGCAGCATTGGCATTGTTACGGTGTCGACGTACATCGAGTATGCGCTCGGGTTGCTGATGAGCGTGTGGATCGCGCGTTCGCTCGGTCCGTCGGACTTTGGCCGCTACGCCTTCACCATCTGGTTGTGTGGGTGGCTGATCGTCTGTTCCAACCATGCCCTGACCACGTCGTCGACGAAGTTCATCGCCGAGGCGGACGGGATGGGCGATCCACGGCTTGCGTCGCATCTTGCCGCGCGCTTCTCGCGTATCCAGACCTACAGCTCGTTCGCCGTCATCGTCCTGTTCGTCCTCGTCGGCTGGTTGTTTAGGCCGTCGGAATGGGATGCCTCGCTGCTGCCGATCATGGCCCTGGTGGTCGTCGCGGTGGTCGCCAAGGCGAATTACGCGATGCTCGTTGCCATCGGCAAGGGCCAGGAGCGATTCGAACCCGAAGCGGTGGCGACCGTGGTAGGCGGCATCGTCGGCATGCTGCTGGTGCTCGCCGCCATGTTCCTGCGCGCGGATCTCGTCTCCTTTGTCGCGCTGTTCGCGGTGGCCTGCCTGCTGCTCAACCTCATCAACCGCATCGCCTATCGGCGCTGCTGCCGCCCCTTTGAATCCGGTTCAATCCCGTCGGCGGTCAACCACCGCGTGAACCGTCATCTCCGGCTGACCGCCGCGCTGGTCTTGATGGGGTCGTTCCGCGTGGGCACGATCGAAGTGTTCCTGCTGAACACCTTCACCGGCTCCGTGGCGGTGGGTTATTTCGCCATCGCCGGCACGCTCACACGTGGCGCCGTCCAGTTGTTCTCCGTGGGACTCACCTCCACCTTGCTGCCGTACATGGCCAAGACCTACGGCGAGAGCGGCACCGCGCGCGCGGCACGCTTCCTCTCCGAGGCCACGCGGTTCTATTGGGCCGTGGGCATCGCCATCGCCGGTCTCGGACTCGTCACCACGCCGGAAATCGTCCGCTTGATGTACGGCACCCGCTATGTCGACGCGATTCCCGCCATCGAGGCCACGCTGGTCCTCGGTGGGCTGCTGCTGATCGGTAATGGCATTGCCGCGTTCCAGACCGTCGTCGACCGGCAGGACGATCGCATCCGCATCGCCGTGGTCGCCGTGGTGTCCAACGCGGTGCTCGGTGTCGCGCTGGTTCCGCCGTTCGGCCTCGCCGGCGCCGTCGTGACCTATGCAGGTACGCGCATCGTCGAAATGGTCCTGGCCATCCATTATCTCCGCAAGGCCACCAGTGGTGGCTTGCCCGTGGCCGCGATGTCGAGGCTCTTCGCTGTCGGCTTCGTCGCGACTCTCGCGGCGTGGGCGGCAACGGAGGCGACGCCCTCACGCCTCGGTTTCCTCGTTGGCGTCGCGGTCTTCACGGCCCTGTACGTGCCGGGCAGCCTGCTGGTGCGTTATTGGACCAGTGAGGATATCCAGCTGATGACGGGAATCAGCCGCCGCCTGGGCCCCCCTGGTCGCGTCCTGATCCGTGCACTCGAGTTCGTCCACCCCGCGGTGGCGAAGGCCAGCCCATGAACTATCTCTGCACCACGCTGCATACCGTCGAGGCGCTGCGCAGCCTCCGTGACGAACTGGCGCATGTCGCCGAACTGCCGGGCGCGGCCAGCGGCATCGTGCAGCATCCGGACTGGATCGAGTACGAGGTCGTGAGCCGTCACGATGGCACGGTGCCGCACGTGATCGTCGTGCGCGATGGGGAAGGGCGGGTGGCGGGTTATGCGCCACTGCTGGCCATCGACCATACCGCGCGCCTCGATGTGGCCGGCCGCAGGGTGAAGCTCTACCGCGGCGCCGCGTTGCGCATGCTTGGCGCGGGCGTTGTTGCGAGCGATCAGGAACGGGGCATCGTGGAGCTGCTCGTATCGCGGCAGCTTGCAGGCGACCCGAGCGTCCGCGTCGTACGTATCCAGGAAGCGGACCTTCCGAATCGCTTCGCCACGGCGCTATCGCACGGGGGTGGCTTCCGCACCGTCGCCGCCCATCTGCTCGACCAACTGCATTGGTCCATCGACCCGCAGCCATCGTCGGAAGCGTGGCTGGCCGCGATGGACAAGAAAAAGCGCGCCGACCAGACCCAGCGCGTAGGGCGTGCGTATCGCAAGCTCGGTGGCGACGCCGCGTTGCGTGTGTTCGATCGCGGTGAGGATATGGCGGAGTACTGCCGCCTGATGAACGAGGTTTATGCACGAACCTGGCACCACGACGACCTGCCGACCGACTGGGAAGCGCCCGAGCGTGTAGCCCTGTTTCAGCGCCTTGCCGACGCGGGGCAGCTGATCGGCCACATCGTCCTTCGCGAAGGCCGCCCGTTGGCCTACGTGCACGGCTATCGCATCGGTGGCACCTATCTCGTCGACGATCTCGGCTACGACGAGGAAGTCGCGAAGATCGGTATTGGCTCGGTCGCGGTATTCCAGGCCGTGAAGGCCTTGCTCGACCGTTTCCCCGGCGAACGCATCAGCTTCGGGTATGGCGACAACCAGTACAAACGCCTGCTATCCACCCGCGCCGAACCCTGTGGGTCGCTCTATGTCGTGCGCTCCACCCGAGCCACCGCCGGCTTCCACATGTACGCCCCCGTCCGCTGGCTCTACCGCGGCCTGCACCGGGTCCGCACCGACATGCAATCCCGCCGGCAGGGCTAACCCCCATCCTGTGAAAGCCACCCCGGCGACCATGTGAGAGCCGCAGCAGCAGTAATGTGGGAGCCGCTTCAGCGGCGATCCCGCGTCAGCGGGCAACCTTGCCGCAAGCCCCATCGCCGCTGAAGCGGCTCCCACAGGGAGGGGGAGGGAGGGGAAAGGGAGGGTGGCCGGATGGCCTAGGCGCTTGTCTTATGGGCAGGGCGGTTTCGTGGGCGCATCCTGTATTTGCAGGATTTGCATAGAGGTGTTCATGAACTCCCTGGTCGGCTCCCGGACGTTTCCGGGAATGACGACACGGATGCCGTTGTTCCGCTCCCTGCTTGAAGCCCGCTATAAGCGCGTCTTCTTCTCCCACCATGCACTGACGCACCATCTCTACCGCGGCGTGTTCGGCTCGTTCGACGAGGCCCAGGCCAGTATTCCGGCCGCGAGCGTCAGCGGCTATGACAATCCCGAGTCCGCCGAGCTGTACCGCGAGCGGACACGGCGTGTCTTCATCAACGATTACCCGATGATGTACTGGCTTGGCCGCTTCTTCACGGATGGGGCGCGCAGCGTGTTCGATATCGGCGGACATATCGGCATTGCCTACTACGCGTACCAGAAGTACCTGAGCTACCCCGCGGGGCTGCGATGGACGGTGATGGATGTGCCGGCCGTGAACGCGGCGGGCGAGCGCTGGGCGAAGGAGCACGATGCCGCGGCGCGCCTGCATTTCGCCGATGAGGTGGGCAAAGCGTCTGGCGCGGATCTGTTGTTCGCCGCGGGGTCACTACAGTACCTGAGCTATTCGTTGATCGAGGCCTTGCAGGGCATGGTGCACAAGCCGCGTTTCCTGCTGCTTAACTCCGTGCCCATTCACATGCGAGAATCGTTCTTCACCGTGCAGAACATCGGCACCGCGTGTTGCCCCTACCGGGTGACGGCGGAGCGTGAGTTCCTGGGTGGCCTGGCCTCGCTCGGCTACGAATTGCAGGACCGCTGGGAGAACCCCCAACGGTCCTGCATCATCCCGTTCCATCCGGAACGCTCGCTGGATCGCTACTTCGGCTTCGCTTTCCGTTCCATCCAGTCGTAGACGACTGGCAGGAGCAGAAGCGTGAGCAGGGTCGACGACAGGAGGCCACCGACGACCACGGTCGCCAGCGGGCGTTGGGTTTCCGCGCCGACGCCGCTGGACAACAGCATGGGCAGCAGGCCGAGGATCGCCACGCTGGCGGTCATCAGTACCGGGCGCAAACGCAGGGATGTTCCGCGCAGCACGGCTTCCCGCACGTCCAGGCCCGAGGCCCGCTGCGCATTGAGGAAACTCACCAGCACGATGCCGTTGAGCATCGCCACGCCGAACACCGCGATGAAGCCGATGGCCGATGGCACGGACACATATTGCCCGGTGACGAACAGGCCGACGATGCCACCGATGATTGCGAACGGAACGTTGGCGAGAATCAGCGCCGCGTGGCGCAACGAATTGAACGCGGTGTAGAGCAGCACGAAGATGAGGAAGATCGTGGCGGGAACGATGATGGCGAGCCGCTTCAACGCGCGCTGCTGGTTCTCGAACGCGCCGCCCCATTCGGTGTAGTAACCCGGTGGAAGCGTGATCGCCTGCGCGATCCGTGCGTTCGCATCGCGGACAAAGCCATCGATGTCGCGCCCGCGCACATCCATGGCCACGACGGCATAGCGCTGCAAGGCTTCCCGGCGTATGAACGAATAGCCCTCGGCGGTCGTCACCCTGGCCACTTGCCCGAGCTGGACCAATGCGCCGGATGTCGTGCGCAGCGGAATCCGCTCGATGCTGGCTGGCGACGCCTTGCTGGCCTCGTCCAGCCGCACCGCGATGTCAAAGCGCCGTACTCCTTCGATCAGGCTTCCCACCGCCTCGCCGCCGATGCCATTCCTCACCACCGTGAGGACATCGTCCGCGTTCAATCCATAACGTGCCAGCGCGTCGCGATCCACCTCGATGCGTAGCTGCGGCTTGCCGATGTTGGCTTCGAGCGAGAGGTCCGCCACGCCGGGGACACCCGCGAGAACATCCTTGATGCGACCGCTGAGCCGGTCGAGCTCGGCCAGGTCGTCCCCGTAGAGCTTCAGGGCCAGCGTTGCGCGAACCCCGGAGATGAGTTCCTCGACACGCATCTGGATAGGCTGCGTATAGCTCACGACGGCGGTCGGGAGCAGCTCGGTCAGCTCCTTCTGCATGGACTCCTCGATGGATGCCAGCGTTTCCCCGTCGCGCCACTGGGCTTTCGGTTTCAGTGGCGTGTAAACCTCCATGTAATTGACGTCCGCTGTTTCCCCCTTTTCTGCGCGACCGATCATGGCAAGTGTCGTCTCCACCTCGGGGAAACGTGCCTTGACGCGTTCGGCCACGCGCCGGGAGATATCGATCGATTCGTCCAGCGATGCGGACGGAATCGACGTGATCCGCCACATGATGGCGCCCTCGCGCAGGTTGGGCATGAACTCCTTGCCGAGGAAGGGAAACAGGGCCAGGGCCCCCAGCAAGGCGACGCCCGCAATGCCGATGACCACGCCGCGGTGTGCGAGTGACCATCCCAGGAGCCTGGCGTAGGCGCGCTTCAGATATCCGACCAGACGGGTGTCCTTCTCCTCGCCGGGCTTGAGCAACAGGGCGGCGAGCACGGGGATAAGGGTCAGTGCGAGGAGCAGGGAACCCGCCATGGCGAAGCCGATGTTGAACGCCATCGGCTTGAACATCTTCCCCTCGAGGCCCTGCAGGCTGAACAGGGGCAGGAAGACCACGATGATGATGAGGATGGCGAAGGCGATGGGACTGGCGACTTCACGCGCCGCTTCGAGCACCGTGGCGGTGCGGTCCACGGGTTCGCCGCGGGCGCGGCGTTCGGCCATC
>DATNJP010000051.1:0-2267 GCA_035603855.1 Luteibacter sp.
TCGGCCGCGGGCTGACCGAATTCGTCCTGCGCAATGGCAAGGCCCTGCTCGCGGACCGCGACGAGATCGATCGGCTCAATCGCGACCAGGTGCTTTCCACCAGCGGCGCACGCTCGTTGCACTGGCTTGGCGTGCCGCTCATCTGGAATGAGAAATCGATGGGCGTCCTGGCGGTACAGAGCTACTCGCCCGAACACACCTACAGCGCGCGCGACCAGGAACTGCTGACCTTCGTCAGCTACCACATCGCCAATGCGCTGCAGCGCAAATACACCACCGAATCGCTCAAGCAGGCATACGCCAGCCTCGAGCGCCGGGTAACGGAACGCACGCGCGCGCTGGCCCTGGCCAACCGCGACCTGCGTGAACAGATCGCCGAGCGCGAACGCGTCGAGCGACGGCTCAAGTACGAAACCCTGCACGATTCGCTCACTGGCCTGCCCAACCGCACGCTGCTGTTGCAGCGCCTCGAGCAGGCGCTGAATCACTACCGCGAGAATCCCGCGGATCTGTTCGCCGTGCTCTTCATCGACCTCGACCGTTTCAAGGTCATCAACGATTCGGTGGGTCATCTGGTGGGCGACGATCTGCTGTTCCAGGTCGGTGGCCGTGTGCGTGCCTGCCTGAAAACCCGTGACGTCGTCGCGCGCCTGGGCGGTGACGAATTCGCCGTGCTGGTCGAAGGCATTACCGATCCGCAAGCGGCCACGCATATTGCCGAGCGCATCATCGCGCAGCTGCAGACGCCGTTCCGCCTGGGCGCGAAGGAGATCTTCACCTCCGCGTCCATCGGCATCGCGCTGCCGACGCCCGAATACACGCGCCCGGAGGAATTGCTACGCGACGCCGATTCGGCCATGTACCGCGCGAAGGACGAAGGTCGCCACCGTGCCGCCGTATTCGACGATCGCCTGCGTCGCGAAGCGCTGTCGCTGCTCGAGCTTGAGGGCGACCTGCGCCGCGCGCTCACGCGTAACGAATTCGTGCCTTTCTACCAGCCCATCGTGGACCTCGAAGACAGCCGGGTGGTCGGTTACGAGGCCCTGCTGCGCTGGCGTCATCCGGAGCGCGGCCTCTTGCCGCCGGGGGATTTCCTCTCCGTGGCCGAAGACACCGGTTGCTCCGAGGCCATCGACTGGCAGATCTTCGAGCAGGTAGCGCGCCAGGTGCGCGCCCTGACGCGCGACGAAGGCTTTGTCAGCATCAACGTCTCGGGCAGCCACTTCCGCTCGCCCGACCTGGACCAGCGCCTGCTCGACCTGTTCGCCGAACACGGCGTACCGGCACGCTGCGTGCGCGTGGAGGTGACCGAGCGAGCCCTGCTCGAGAATCCGGCACAGGTCAAACGCATCCTGGAAAACCTGCGCGATCATGGCGTGGGCATCGCACTGGACGATTTCGGCACCGGATATTCGTCGCTGAGCTACCTGCACCAGTACCCGATCGAGACGCTGAAGATCGACCGCTCGTTCGTAATCGAACTACCCTCCGAAGACACCGACGCCCACAGCACCGCCGTGGTCCGGGCGATCCAGGCGCTGGCCGATTCGTTGCGCATGCAGGTTATCGCCGAAGGCATCGAAACCGAGTCGCAGATGCGCGCCCTGCGCCGCATCGGCTGCCGCTTCGGCCAGGGCTTCCTGTTCGCCCAGCCGCAGCCGGCGAGCAAGTGGCTGGCCGCGCCGTTGTCCCTCGACGCCTAAGAGCCCTGTAGGAGAGCGAGGGTTATTGCAGGGTCGAGGGGGACGGCGGGGTTTCCGCCTGCGTGAGCAGGCGTTCGGCGTCGACGCGATCGAACACATAGCGCGTGGCGCAGAACTCGCAGACCACTTCGATCTCGCCATCGCGATCGTCGAGCGTCGCCTGCACTTCCTGCCGGCCCAGCGCACGCAGCATGCCTTCCACACGCTCCTGCGAGCACGTGCAGCCGAAGGAGAGGCCTTTTGCTTCGTAAACGCTCACGGTCTCTTCGTGGTACAGCCGGTAGAGCAACTCTTCGGGGAGAATCGAGAGCATCTCCGAGCTGCTCAGCGTGTCGGTGAGCATCCCGACGCGCGCCCACGCGTCGTCATCGTCCTCGGCGGCGCTATGGCCGCCCTCGCCCGCGATCGGCTGGAGCATCAGCCCGACCGCGTGTTCGGCGTTCGCCGCCAGCAGGATCCGCGCCGGCAACTGTTCCGAGCGCTCGAAGTAGTTCTCCAGCGCCTTCGCAATCGACGGTTCGTCCAGATCCACCACGCCCTGGTAGCGCCCGCGGTCCAGCTGGC
>DATNJP010000052.1:0-7796 GCA_035603855.1 Luteibacter sp.
CGGACGCGACCCGATACACCGTTGACGGCGCTCTCGACCTGACGCGCGAATTCGCGGTTTCTACTCATCGGATGGCTCCCTCTACTTGCATTGCTGTCGAGCGTCGACTGTGCGGGCCCGCTCGTGAGGGTGATGTAAACAGGCGCGCTCCGATTGAAGCGGGATTCAGCGTGGTCGCGACGGCGCGAAATCGTAGTCGCCCGTGCGCGAAAGGGCCGCCTGATAGGCCGGGCGCGCGTGGATACGGTCCAGGAAGGCGACGAGACCAGGGCGCGACGCGTCGAGACCGCCGCGGCTGAAAGCCGCCTCCAGTGGAAAACTCATCTGGATGTCGGCCGCGCTGAATTCGCTGCCGGCGAACCATCCGGTCTTGCCGATTTCGCCCTCGAGATAATCCAGATGGAGCTTCAGTTGTGGGTCGACGAAGGCCTTCTGCGCGCCGCGCGCGAGCATGCGGGCGACGGGCTTGGCGAAGAATGGGACCGGTGCCGATTCCATGCGGATGAAGACCAGTTTCAGTAACAGTGGAGGCATCGCGGAGCCTTCCGCGTAGTGCAGGAAGTAGGTGTAGCGACGGGCTTCCGCTGTCCCCGGCGCGGGTTTGAATCGGCCCTGGCCGTAGCGCTCCAGGAGGTATTCGACGATGGCACCGGATTCGGCGAGGGTGATATCGCCGTCGACGACGACCGGCGACTTTCCCAGCGGGTGGATCTCGCGTAGCGACTTCGGCGCCAGCATCGTCTTCGGATCGCGCTGGTAGCGCACGATCTCATACGGCAGGCCAAGCTCCTCGAGCAGCCAGAGCACGCGCTGGGAGCGCGAGTTGTTCAGGTGATGGACGACGATCATGTCGGGCTCGCGCGAGAAGGAAACGGCAGGTTAGCAGCGGCGAGCGTAGACATTCCATCGACGCGGGCGGAGTAGCGTCATCCCATCACTCCGCCTGAGGACGCCATCATGGCCCGCGAAGCCGACACCATCCACAAAGACCCCGGTTCCATCGCCCACTTGCACGCGCTGGTGAAAGAGCTTCGCGACAACGCCAAGGTTGTCCTTCATCTGCAGGATGGTTCCCGTCTGCAAGGTGTCGTGGCGGTCGTGCCCACCGTGCAGAACTTCGTCAACGCCGATGACGTCGAAGGGGTGAATGGCGTGGTCAAGCTCATCGATCCCGAACGGCCCGACTGGTCGGCGACCGTGCAACTGGACACCATCGCACGTGTGGAGCACCTGGACTCGGTGGTCTACGGTACGTCGCAGACCTGAGCCAATAGCCCGGTATGAGCGCGCGGGGCGCGTTCATACCGGGTGTGCGTTCAACAGCAGAGACGCGACACACCGCGTGCCTCAGGTCGCTGCCGTCAACGACTGCTCCAGCTTCTTCGTTTGCTCCGGGAAGTCCTTGCCTTCCGCCGCGACCGTCGCGGCCACGAGCTTCTTCGCATCGTCGTCGCGCTTCAGTGTGCGCAACGCCTTCACCTGGAACATCGTGACCATGATGCGATTGGCGCCGTATGCCTTCTTGGCCGCCGTGTCGAGGTAGGGAAGGCCTTCCGCGGCCTTGCCGTTTTCCACAAGGCGACGACCGTAGCGGTAGTTGTAAACATAGTCGTCCGGGTACGTGGCGATCAGCTGCTTCTCCAGCGTGTCGAGCTCATCCCCCGCCTTGGCGCGTACGAGGTACACGCGCAGGTTGTCGGCGAGGTTGCGATCGCTCTTCAGATCACCATGCAGCTTGGTGCGCGTGAGGTCGATGGCTTTACGCAGCACGGCCTGCTCCGCGTCGTGGTCGTCAAGGGCCGCATCCAGATCCGCCGCGGTCAACACCGAGCTGCGCTGGTCGGCGCAGGCGGGCGTGGTGGTGAAAACCTGGGTCGCCAGGAATTGCTCGTAGGGTGCTCGCTGCGGGGCGAGCAGCTTGCGCCGGGCATCCGCAGGTAGCGACGCGCTGGCGGTGACCAGGGCGTCGAGAACGTACGCGCGGTCGCAACCGATATTTCCTGCGAGCACCTTGCTTGCGGCATCGACGATGCCGCTGTCGTTCTTCTGGTCTTTCGCCTGCAACAGCAGCAAGCGCTGCTTGGCGAGGGCGACACGCTTGTCCTTGTCGGAGACGTTGCGAACCATCGGTGGCAACGTGTCGAACCATGCCATGCCCTCCGTGCCCTGGTAGTGCAACTGGTAGGTGTCCAGGACATCGGCGACGGCGGCCATCGAGCCTTTCACCGCGTCGGCCTTCTGTTTCGACAGCCGCGCGTCACCCGAGAGCAGGTTGCCGACCTCGCTATAGAACGTGGCGCGGGGACGCTCTCCAAGGATGCGGCCAAGCTCCTCGCCATCGGGACCGATGCCGACATAGGTGGGCAGGAAGTGGACGTTGTTCGCCTTCATCCAGGCCTGGTCGGCGGGCTTGTCGGCGTCGGCTTCGAAGAACACGACCTTGCGCTCGAGGTCGTTCCAGTCCTTGCCGTTGAGCACATGGCTGGCCATGTAGTAGCAGGAGTAACACCACACCGCCTGGAAATCGATCAGCACCGGTTTGTTCTCGCGCTTGCCCTGGGCAAGCGCGGCTTCGATGCTGGTGGGCGCTTCATGCGCGGCGTAAGCCGGCGCGATGAGCAGGAGAAGGGCGGTGGCGAGCAGACGCTTCATGGTGGACCCCTTGCCGTTTAGAGGTATAGACGTCCAACAAATAGCACGTTTCTATCGCGCTGTGTCAAACCGTGTCGCTGGCGCCCTCGACCGGCTCGGGATCGGATACCAGCCCCTGGCGGTGGCGCAGGGACGGGAACCACCACATCCACAGGCCCACCACGACCAGGGTGCCGATGCCCCCGACCAGGGTGGCGTTCACGGCGCCCACGGCCGCGGCGAGCAGGCCGGATTCGAACTCACCCAACTGGTTGGAGGTGTTCACGAAGATGGCGTTGACGGCGCTGACCCGGCCGCGCATGTCGTCGGGGGTCTCCAGCTGCACCAGTGCCCCGCGGATCACCATGCTGACCATGTCGAAGGCGCCCAGGGCGAACAGTGCGACCACGGAGATCCAGAGCGTGGTCGACACGGCGAAGACCAGGGTCGCCAGGCCGAACCCGGCCACCGAGGCGAACATGATCGGCCCGACGCGGCGTTCCAGCGAGTTTCTCGCCAGCCACACGGACATCAGGAGGGCGCCCACCGCCGGCGCCGCGCGCAGGATGCCCAGGCCCCACGGGCCCGTGTGCAGGATGTCCCGGGCGAAGATCGGCAGGAGGGCCGTGGCGCCGCCGAGCAGCACGGCGAACAGATCGAGCGAGATCACGCCGAATACCGCGGGGCGGCGGCGGATGAAGTGGACCCCGGCGAACAGCGATTTCAGGGTGGCCGGTTCGCGACGTGGCGGCAGGTGGTCGTAAGCCAGGCGCGAGATGAGTGTCAGCGCGGCCAGGTAAAGCACGGCGGACACGCCATACACGGCTGCTGGACCCGCCACGTACAGGAGGCCGCCAAGGGCCGGACCCGCGATCATCGCGGTCTGGCCCGCCGAGGCATTCGCCGCCATGGCACGGGGAAGCACATGCGCCGGGACGAGGCCGGGGAGCATCGACTGCAGGGCCGGGAATTCGAAGGCTTTCGCCACGCTCACGACGAAAACGAGGGCGAGGATGCCCGTCTCGTCGAGGTGTCCGGTGAAGCTCAGTACCGCGAGCAGGGCGATCGCCAGCCACTCGATGGCCTGGCATACCGCGACGATGCGACGGCGGTCGAACTGGTCGGCCACGTGCCCGGCGGGAAGGGCCAGAAGCACGGAGGGTACGAACTGCACGAGGCCGATCAAGCCCAGGTCGAAGGCGCGGTGGGTCAGCTCGTAGATCTGCCAGCCGACGGCGACCGACATCATCTGGAAGCCGAAGCCCGATGCGCTCCTGGCGAACCAGAAATTCAGGAAAGCGCGATGGCGCAGTAGCGAAACCGCACCCGGTGTGGAGGGAGGCATGGGCGATCCTTGGGACGTTACGCGAATTTTACGCCCCGCCTTGCCAGTTGCGGCGCCAAGCGGCGAAGCTAGGGCCTTCCCCGTACGGAATCGCAAGATCATGCGTCGACTCGCCATCCTCTTCGCCACCGCCGCCCTCGCCACGGCGTGCTCGTCTCCCCAGGACCAGCAGGCCGCCACGCAGGCGCCCGCCGCGAACAACCAGGCCGAGGAGGCGGCGAAGAAGCTCGAGACGTACCAGCAGCTGCTGAAGCTGCACAACGATGGTCCGGCCGTGCAGCTCGGGCATGAAATCGTCGACAAGTATCCCGACACGCCCGCGGCGGCCGAGGTGAAGAAGACGCTCGACGAGCTGGAGACCAACTACAAGGCCGCCAGTGAGAAGGCACGGTTGACCGCGCTGTGGCTCTACCAGACCTCGCCGATGCAGGGCGGTACGCAAAGCACCGCGACTATCCAGTCGTCACGGCCGAATGGCGACCAGACCGTGCGCCTGATCCTGCGCCGGCATACCGATTGGGGGCAGAGCGTTTTCCTCTATGCCACGTCCGGCAAGGGTTTCGTGTGCAAGGGCGATTGCTCGCTCAAGGCCAACTTCGATGGCAAGGAAAAAACCATCAAGGCCTTCCGCCCGCCCACGGGCGAGCCGGCCTTGCTGTTCCGCAACGACGCACAGTTCCTGAAGGACCTGGCGAAGACCAGGCGGCTGACCATCGACGTCGTGACGATCAGCCGTGGCGAAACCACGCTTACTTTCGAGACGGGCGGCTTCGACCCGGAAAAGTGGACGCCGCTGCCTAAAAAGAAGTGACTCAGTGCAGGAATAGTTTCTCGGTGATCCGCGTCAACGGCCACTCCAGCATCGAGTTCACCTTCGGCGGAAGGTCCAGCGGACGGAGCAGCATCTTCACCGTCATTTCGGCGGGAAGGTTCCGCTTGAGCAGGACCTGCGCGCGTTCGATGACGCGGCGGAATTCCGCGTCGTCGTCGGCCTTTTCGGGGTAGCGCGTGTTGAACACATGGCGCAGCGCGATATCGCTGTCCTCGTTCTTGATCTCGCGCAGGCGCTTGACCAGGGTGCGGAACGTGCTCAGGCGGCCGATGCCGTCGCGTTCGCGATACACACGGAAGTGCTGGTAGAAATGCTTGTAATGACGAACTTCATCGCTCTTGATGTAGTTGGTCAGCTCGAGCAGCACCGGTTCGTCGGTGACGACGTTGAGGGCGCGATAGAAGCTGGCCGTGCCGGTCTCGACGACGCAGCGCGCGGCGAGTTCCAGGCCGCGGTTCGGCTCCAGTTCTTCCGCCGTGCACACCGATCCGTAGTGCGCGAAGAAGTTCTTGAAGGCGGTGTCCCAGTCGAACTCGGGCCAGACGTGGCGCACATAGGCCGCCAGCGCATGACCATGCTGCATTTCCTCGTGTTCCCAATGATCGCGCAGCCACCCCTGCAATTCGTCGTCGCCGGCGAAGTGGTCGACGAGGTTGTGCGTGTAGAGGTCGGAGCCGCTTTCGATGAAGGAAGCGCCGCATAGCAGCAGAAACAGATCTTCGTTGTCCCTGACCTTCTCGACGGCGATACGCGAGAGATCCAGTTTTTCGAGCGTCCATGGCAAGGTGACGGCATTGCTCACTGCGGATGTTCCTCGATTCGCATGTTGTGCGCCCCCCGGGGGCGATGACCGGATTGTGACAAAGCCGGGGCTAGCGCACCACGGTCACCGGCACATGGGCCTTGGCCAGGACGTCGGTCGAGGTCGAGCCGACCAGCCAGCGGGCGAGGGCGCCCCGCTCGGAATGGCCGATGACGATGTGATCGACGGTGTGCTGGGTCACATAGGAGAGCAGCGCGTCGCCCGGGCTGCCATGGATCAGCTCGACGTCGATCCCCACGCCGGGGGGCGTGTCGAGGGCCGCGACCTCGGCACGCAGGCCGGCCAGCCTTTCCTCGCCACTGTCGGTCATCATCAGGGCGGAGGTATCGGCGCCGTTCTCGATCTGCATGACCGACACGACATGGACCCGCGCGCCGGCACAGGCGGCCAGCTCCACGGCGAAGCGATAGGCGCGGCGGGCGGTCTCCGAGCCGTCGTAGCCTACGAGGATGTTCTTGGGCATGGGGGAACCTTGAGTGGGACTTGCCACGATATTAGGGCCACGGCGCCTTTCCGGGGAGCGGGGTCACGAGCCCTCCACCAAGCTGGGCTGCACCTGAACGGCCCGGAAGGTACTCCGTGTTTCTTCACATTCGTGAGTAGACAATCCGCCTCGCAGTTCCCTGCCACCATTCGACGGAGAAACGAACATGATCAAACGCATCACGGGTATGGCCGCCCTGGTCCTGGCGGCGGCAGGTGCTTTCGCGGTGCAGCCGGCGCAGGCGGCCGAGGCGGCGACCAAGTGCCACATGACCTTCAACACGACCGGTTGGGCGGCCATCTACAAGAAGGCCGACGGCACGGGCCGCGTCACCTGTGACAACGGCCAGAGCGCGAACGTGATCATCCACGTGCGCGGCGGCGGCCTGACGGCCGGCAAGTTCAGCATCGAGGGTGGCAAGGGCGAGTTCACCAACGTCAAGGGCCTGCACGAGATCTACGGCGAGTACGCCAATGCGGGCGCCAACGCGGGTGTCGTCAAGAGCGCCGAAAGCGCGGCGATGACCAAGGGCGAAGTGTCCCTGGCGATCACCGGCACCGGCCGCGGCTTCAACCTCGGCGTCGACCTGAGCAAGTTCGAGATCGCGCCTCTCGGCAAGAAGTAAGCGGTTCGACCGGACTCGAAGGGCGCCTTCGGGCGCCCTTTTTTCTTGCGGTTCGGCGCGGCCGAAGCAACCTTGGGAGCCCGCGAGTACACTCACGGCGATCCCACCCACCCGAGGTTCCATCATGCGTCGCCTCCTAAGCCTCATCGCACTGTGCTTCGTCACCGCCACCGCCTGGGCCGCCGGTCCCACGGAAGGTCAGAAGGCCCCCGATTTCCGCCTGCAGGACCAGAAGGGCGACTGGCACACGCTGGAAACCGAGAAGGGCAAGTGGCTGGTCATGTACTTCTATCCGAAGGACTTCACCGCCGGTTGCACCACCGAGGTCTGCACCTTCCGCGATGACATCGTCAAGCTGCACAGGGCGGGTGCCGTGGTCCTCGGCGTCAGCCTTGACGACGTCGACTCACATGCCGCCTTCGCCGAGAAGTATCACGTTCCGTTCCCGCTCCTGTCGGATCCGAATGGCGAAGTCGCGACCAAGTACGCCGTGCTCACGAACAAGGGCGACATGAAGTACGCCATGCGTGAAACCTTCCTGATCGACCCGGCTGGCAAGATCGTCAAGGTCTACAAGGATGTCGATCCGGAGAAGAATTCGGGCCAGGTACTGGCTGATCTCGCCGAGCTGAAGAAAGCGGGCGCCTGATCGTGTTTCAAGCTGCCAAGGGCGTGAAGCGTCCCCGTCCGTTCGCGCCCTGGCGCATCGTGGTCTGGCTGGTGATGTTGCTGGCCGCCGCGGGTTTCGTGATCAACAGCTACGCGTCGATTCTCATCGGTCACGCCGTCGGTGCCGTGAGTGCCGATGCGATCGCGGCCGGTGCGGCGGATCCCCGCATCGGCCTGATCTGGTCGCTGGCCTACGCGCTGGCGGCCTTTTTTGTCATGGCGCTGGCGCTGGGAACCTTGCGCTGGCGTGAATGGGGCAGGCGCGCGATGCGCGTCGTCGCCCTCCTGCTGATGGTGTGGGCCGCCTATACCGCCTGGGTCTCGTACGACCAATGGCAGCAGCTCGGCGCCGTGCTCTCGCAGCCCGGTTTACCGGCCGATCTGCTG
>DATNJP010000053.1:0-4964 GCA_035603855.1 Luteibacter sp.
GGCCGCGCCGCCGTTCCCAGCGGTGCCTCCACCGGCACGCGCGAAGCGGTGGAGCTGCGCGACGGCGACAAGAACCGTTACGGCGGCAAGGGCGTGAAGAACGCGGTGGCCAACGTCAACGGCGCCATCGCCAAGGCGCTCGCCGGTTACGACGCGGCCGACCAGAAGGGCCTCGACGCGAAGCTCATCGCCCTCGACGGCACCGACAACAAGGGCAACCTGGGCGCCAACGCGCTGCTCGGTGTTTCCATGGCGGCGGCGCATGCCGTGGCCGCGTCGAAGAAGCAGGCGCTCTGGCAGTACCTGATGGTCGACGGTGGCGGTTCGCTGCCGGTGCCGATGATGAACATCATCAACGGTGGCGCGCACGCGGATAACAACGTCGACGTGCAGGAGTTCATGGTGCTGCCGGTGGGCGCGCCGACCTTCGCCGAGGCGCTGCGCTATGGCGCCGAGATCTTCCACGCACTGAAGTCCGTGCTGAAGGGCCGCGGCCTGAACACCGCGGTGGGTGACGAGGGTGGCTTCGCGCCCAACCTCAAGTCCAACGTCGAAGCGCTCGACACCATCCTGGAAGCCGTGAACAAGGCCGGTTACAAGGTGGGCAGCGACATCCTGCTCGGCCTCGACGTGGCCAGCTCGGAGTTCTTCAAGAACGGCAAGTACGACCTCGAAGGCGAAGGCAAGGTGTTCACGCCCGAGCAGTGGGTCGACACGCTGGCGTCGTGGTCGAAGCAGTACCCGATCGTCACCATCGAGGACGGCATGGCCGAAGGCGACTGGGCTGGCTGGGCGCACCTCACCAAGGCCATCGGCGAAGGCATCCAGCTGGTCGGCGACGACCTCTTCGTGACCAACCCGAAGATCTTCCAGGAAGGCATCGACAAGAAGATCGCCAACGCCATCCTGATCAAGGTCAACCAGATCGGCACGCTGTCCGAGACGCTCGAAGCCATCGCCATGGCCCATCGCGCGAAGTACGCGGCCATCGTCTCGCACCGCTCGGGTGAAACCGAAGACACCACGATCTCCGACATCGCCGTGGCCACCACCGCGACGCAGATCAAGACCGGTTCGCTGTGCCGCACCGATCGCGTGGCCAAGTACAACCAGCTGCTGCGCATCGAGGAAGCGCTCGGCGCCAAGGCCACGTACGCCGGCCGCAACGCGTTCCCGAACCTCTCCAAGCTGCCTGGCTGAGTCGCGTCTTGAGCAACGCGGCAATCCTGCGCTGGATCGGCCTGATCCTCGTCATCGTCCTCATCGCGCTGCAGCTGAAGCTGTGGGTCGGCGGTGGGGGCATGGCCGAGGTCGATTCGTTGCGCGAATCGGTCAAGAAGCAGACCGAGGAGAACGCCAACCTGCAGAAGCGCAACCAGGCGTTGGCCGCGGACGTGGAAGACCTGAAACACGGTGAACAGGCCACCGAGGCGCGTGCGCGCCAGGAACTGGGCCTGGTGAAGCCGGGCGAGACGTTCTACCAGGTGGTGGAGCCGGGGGCCGCGACCAGCGCGCCGCCGCCTCCGCCGCCCACCGCACCCGGCGGCCAGTGATGGACGCCCTCTGGTGCGTGGTACCGGCCGCAGGCAAGGGCGTCCGGGCCGGTGGCGACCGGCCGAAGCAGTATCAGCTGCTGGCAGGACGGCCGCTGATCGATCACACCCTGGAACGGCTGGCGGCGCATCCGCGCATCGCCGGCCTCGTCGTGGCCATCGCGGCCGACGACCGGCATTTCGCGGCCACGGACCGCATCGGCGGCAAACCGCTGATCGTGGCGACGGGCGGTGGCGAGCGCAGCGATTCGGTGCTCGCCGGGTTGTGCGCCTTGCCACCGTCCGTCGCCGATGACGACTTCGTGCTGGTTCACGACGCGGCGCGCCCTTGCGTGCGTGCGGACGACATCGTCCGGCTGATCGAGTGGGCGGGCCAGGGCGAGGGTGGTTTGCTCGGTGCGCCACTGCGCGACACGCTCAAGCGCGCCGACGCGGACTGTCACAGCATCGCCACCGAACCGCGCGATGGTCGCTGGAGGGCCTTCACGCCGCAGATGTTCCGTCGTGGTGCACTGGCCCATGCACTCCGTCTTGCCGCCAGTGACGGTATCGTGGTCAGCGACGAGGCGATGGCGATGGAGCGCACGGGCGTGACACCACGGTTGGTGGAAGGCTCGGAAGACAATATCAAGGTGACGACGCCGGCCGATTTCGCGCTGGCGGAGTTCCTTCTGGGGAGAACTCGATAATGCGCATCGGCCAGGGATTCGACGTCCATGCCTTCGGTGAAGGCGACCACGTGATGCTCGGTGGCGTGCGGGTGCCGCATGCGCAGGGCGTGCTGGCGCATTCCGATGGCGACGTCGTGCTGCATGCGTTGTGCGACGCCTTGCTCGGCGCGCTCGCGCTCGGCGACATCGGCAAGCATTTCCCGCCATCCGACGAAACATGGCGCGGTGCGGACAGCCGCAGCTTCGTGCGCGCGGTGGCCGCCATGCTGGCCGAGCGCGACTATGAACTCGGCAATGCCGACATGACCGTGATCTGCGAAGCACCGAAGGTGGGACCGCATGCACAGGCCATGCGCGAGATCATCGCCGCCGACCTGGGCGTCGATATCGATCGCATCAGCATCAAGGCGACCACCACGGAAACGCTGGGGTTCACCGGACGGCGCGAAGGCATCGCCGCACTCGCGACGGTGCTGGTGCTGCGCACATGAGCGAGAACGAGCCGCGCGCTTCCACCCCACGCCTGCACGATCGGCTGGAGACGATCGTCGACCTGCTGCGTCGTCGCGAAGGGCTGATGGCCTTCGCGGGTGCCGTGCCGGATGGCGATGAAGCCGCGCTCGAGGCTGCCGATGCCGAACTGCAGGCGCGACTCGATGAATTGCATCCGGCCGACCTGGCGGACGTGCTGGAGTCGCTGCCGCTGGAAGACCGTCTTGCCGTATGGCAGCGCGTGCGCTCCGACCGCGACGGCGAGATCCTGCTGGAGGTGTCCGACTCGGTCCGCGAATCGCTGATCGCGGATATGGACGACAGCGAAATCCTCGCTGCCGTCGAGCCGCTGGACGCGGACGAACTCGCCGATCTCGTCGACGACCTGCCGACCGAGGTGCTGCCCGAACTGATGGCCAGCCTCGACGCGCAGGAGCGCGAGCGCGTACAGGCCGCGATGTCCTATGAGGACGACCAGGTCGGCGCGCTGATGGACTTCGACATGGTCACCATCCGCGAGGACATCAGCCTTGAAGTGGTGCTGCGCTACCTGCGTCGCTTCGATGAATTGCCTGCGCAGACGGACAAGCTCTTCGTCGTCAACGCGGACAACGTGCTTACGGGTGTGCTGCCGCTGCACTGGCTGCTGGTGAATTCGCCGGAGAAAATGGTCCGCGAGATCATGGCGCCCGATGTGAACACCTTCCGTCCGGAAGATGACGCCTACGACGTGGCGCAGGCATTCGAACGCTACGACCTCGTCACGGCACCGGTCATCGATACACACCAGCGCCTGATCGGCCGCATCGCCGTCGACGCGATGCTCGATTTCATCCGTGAGGAAAGCGAAACCGAAGCCTTGTCACGCGGCGGTCTGCGCGAGGAAGAAGACATCTTCGCCTCGGTGTGGAAGTCCGTGCGCAACCGCTGGGCGTGGCTGGCGATCAACCTCGTGACCGCCTTCATCGCCTCGCGCGTCATCGGCTTGTTCGAACATTCGATCGAGAAGCTGGTGGCGCTCGCCACGCTGATGCCCATCGTCGCCGGTATCGGCGGCAACTCGGGCAACCAGACCATCACGATGATCGTCCGTGCCATGGCGCTGGAGCAGATCGGCGTGTCGCAGGCCAGGCGCCTGTGGCGCAAGGAACTGGCTGTCTCCCTGGTCAACGGCATCGTCTGGGGTGGGGCGATCGGCCTCGTCGCCTGGATGCTCTACGGCAGCGTATCGCTGGGCATGGTGATGACGGCGGCGATGACGCTGAACCTGCTGCTCGCCGCGTTCATGGGTGTGGGCATTCCCATGTTGATGACCAAGTTGGGCCGCGATCCCGCGCTGGGATCGAGCGTGCTGATCACCGCGATGACCGATAGCGGCGGTTTCTTCATCTTCCTCGGTCTCGCCACCGTCTTCCTGCTGTAAGGCTTTCCATGTCCGACAACGAACTTCCCTTCGCCTTCGGCACGCCGCCGTTGCGTGCGCGCCTGCGCTCCACGCCGGACGATTTCTTCGTCGAGGAGATCCTTGGCTACGAGGCCGATGGCACGGGCGAGCATGCGTTTCTCGTGGTGGAAAAGCGGGGCGCGAATACCGACTGGGTGGCACGCGAGCTGGCGAAGTTCGCCGGGACGGCACCCATGAATGTCGGCTATGCCGGCATGAAGGATCGTCACGCGGTGACGCGCCAGGTGTTCACCGTGCAACTGCCGGGCAAGGCGGATCCGGACTGGTCCACGTTCCCGCATGCGGATGTCACCATCACGTCGCAGGGGCGGCACTCGCGCAAGATCAAGCGCGGCGCGCTGCGTGGCAACCGGTTCGTTCTGGTGCTTCGTGATATCGAAGGTGATCGTGCGGATGCCGATGCACGGCTTGCAGAGATCGCGAAGCGCGGCGTGCCGAACTATTTCGGAGAGCAGCGTTTCGGTCTTGGCGGCAACAATGTGGCGCAGGCGAAGGCGATGTTCGCTGGCCGTCGCGTCGATCGCGACAAGCGTTCGATCCTGCTTTCGGCGGCGCGCTCGCACATCTTCAACGGCGTGCTGGCCGAGCGCGTGGCGGCCGGAACGTGGGACGCGCCGATGGATGGCGAGATCTGGTCGCTGGAAGGTTCGCGCTCGTGGTTCGGGCCCGAGGCATTCAACGACACGTTGGCCGAGCGGCTGGGCCGCTTCGACATCCATCCGTCCGGGCCGTTGTGGGGTCGTGGCGAAACACCGGCCACGGAAGCGGCGGGCGAACTGGAGC
>DATNJP010000054.1:0-12776 GCA_035603855.1 Luteibacter sp.
CTCCTCCCAAGCACGCCTCACCGCCCAAGCCGCTTCCGCACAGGATCGCTCCCGCCCGACCGTGCTAGCCTTCCCGCCCACATCCCCAACCCAACCGGTGTCGCCATGAAGAAGCTCGCTTTCGCCTGCGCTGGACTGCTCGGTCTCGTCGCCTCGCATACCGTTTTCGCAGCCGACGCGGACCAGCCGGCGCGTGCGACGCCTCCGGCCAGCGCCAGCCAGCTGACCTCCGCCGAGCTGGACAAGGCCATCGCTGGTAGCTGGCGCTCGCCGCAGAACAAGGCGCGCGATCCATACCGCCACCCGCGCGAGATGCTGACCTTCTTCGGTATCCGCCCGGACATGACCGTGATCGAGATCTGGCCGTCGGGTGGTTGGTTTACCGAGATCCTGGCGCCGTTCCTGCATGACAACGGACATTACATTGGCGCGGTTGAAGCGGGCTCGAAGGGTACGGCCGCCCTGCAGAAAAAGTTCTCCTTCGCGCCGGCGCAGTACGGCAACGCGAAGCTCGTCGAGTTCAACCACAAGGCGCCCGTGCTCGGCGCGCCTGGCTCGGCCGACATGGTGCTGACCTTCCGCAACGTGCATAACTGGGCGGCCGACGGTACCGCCGAGGCCATGTTCAAGTCCTTCTTCGCCGTGCTCAAGCCCGGCGGCGTGCTCGGCGTGGAAGACCACCGCGCGGACGCCGGCAAGAAGCTCGACGAGGTGGTGAACTCGGGTTACCTGCCGACCGACTACGTGATCAAGCTCGCGACCGACGCTGGTTTCAAACTCGACGCGCAGAGCGAGATCAACGCCAACCCGAAGGACGACCACAACCATCCGAAGGGCGTGTGGACCCTGCCGCCGAGCTACGACATGGGTGAAACGGACAAGGCCAAGTGGCAGGCGATCGGCGAGTCCGACCGCATGACCCTGCGCTTCGTGAAGCCCACCACCGCCAAGTAAGGTGCTGGTGGCGTTGAACAAGCCCTTCGGGGTGCTCTGCCAGTTCACGGGCGAAGCCGGTCGGCGCACGCTGGCCGACTTCGTCCCGCAGAAAGGCGTGTACGCGGCGGGACGGCTCGACCAGGACAGCGAGGGATTGTTGCTGCTGACCGACGACGGCCTGCTGCAGCATCGCCTCGCCGATCCGAAGCACAAGCAACCGAAGACCTACGTGGTGCAGGTGGAAGGCGTGCCGACCGAGGACGCGCTGGAACGCCTGCGCCGTGGCGTGACACTCAACGACGGACCGACCTTGCCCGCGGCCGTCGAGGCTATCGACGAGCCCGACTGGCTATGGCCGCGCGATCCGCCCGTGCGCTTCCGCAAGACGGTGCCGGATGCGTGGCTGCGCATTGTCCTGCGCGAGGGGCGGAATCGGCAGGTCCGGCGGATGACGGCGGCCGTGGGGCTGCCGACGCTGCGGTTGATTCGCGAGGCGGTGGGTGGTTATCGCCTGGATGGGCTTGGTGTGGGTGAGGTGCGGGTCATCGACCCGAAGCCTGCTCGCTAGCCTGGTATCGCCGCTGAAGCGGCTCCCACACAGAGCCGCTCCGTATCCATGCCGGTATCCATGCGTTGATTAATGCCGCAGGTGTGAT
Source organism: Luteibacter sp. (assembly GCA_035603855.1). GTDB lineage: Bacteria > Pseudomonadota > Gammaproteobacteria > Xanthomonadales > Rhodanobacteraceae > Luteibacter. Next base: position 1,593 of record DATNJP010000054.1, read on the forward strand.
GCCTTTGTGGGAGCCGCTTCAGCGGCGATGCCCCACCACCCCACAACAGCGAAACCCTACCACTCCGCGACCGACCCATCCGGGTGCCGCCACAGCGGATTGCGCCAGTCCGGTGCATTACGGCTGCGCTCGATCACCAGCTCCTCGTTCACCTCGATGCCGAGGCCCGGACCGGTGAAGGGTTGCGCATAACCGCCGTCGTCCAGACGCAGTGCTTCCTTGTTGACGACGTAATCCAATACCTCGCCACCCTTGTTGTAATGGATGCCCATGCTCTGTTCCTGCAGCGTGGCATTCCAGCTGACGAAGTCGACATGCAGGCACGCGGCGAGCGCGATCGGGCCCAGCGGGCAATGCGGCGCGAGGGCCACGTCGTACGCTTCCGCCATCGCCGCGATCTTCACGCATTCCGTGATGCCGCCCGCGTGCGACAGGTCGGGCTGGATGATCGAGATGCCGCCACGCTCCAGCACCTGCTTGAACTCGAAGCGCGAGTACATGCGCTCGCCGGCGGCGATGGGAATCGACGTCTGCGCGGCGATGCGCGGGTAGTACTCGGCCTGCTCGGCCAGCACCGGCTCCTCGATGAAGAGCGGCCGGAAAGGTTCCAGCTCCTTCACCAGCACCTTGGCCATCGGCGCCGACACGCGGCCATGGAAGTCCAGGCCGAACTCGATCGTGTTGCCGAAGGCTTCGCGGATCTCGGCGACGCGGGCCACGGCGGCGTCCACCGCCTTGCTCGAGCCGATGATGCTCATTTCCTCGCACCCGTTCATCTTGAACGTGTCGAAGCCATGGGCGAGGCGTTCGCGGATCTGCGCGATGACGTCGGCGGGACGATCGCCGCCTACCCAGCAATAGGTCTTCATGCGGTCGCGTACGCGGCCACCGAGCAACTCGAACACAGGCGTGTTCAGCACCTTGCCCTTGATGTCCCAGAGGGCCTGGTCGATGCCGGCCATGGCGCTCATGAACACGGCGCCGCCGCGGTAGAACCCGCCGCGGTACATCTGCTGCCAGATGTCGTTGATGCGCGCCGGGTCCTTGCCGATGACGAACTCGGACATCTCATGGACCGCGGCTTCGACGGTGCGTGCGCGGCCCTCCACCACAGGCTCGCCCCAACCGACGACACCTTCGTCGGTTTCCATCTTGAGGAACATCCAGCGCGGCGGGACACGGTACGTGGTGATCTTGGTGACTTTCATGCTCAGACCGAACGGTAGGCTTTGACGAAGGCGGCGGCACGCTCGCGCGTGCGCGAGACGGGTTGTCCCGGTTTATACAGGTCGCCGCCCAATCCCGCACCGATGCAGCCGGCGTCCAGGAACTGGCCGAGGTTCTCGGGCGTGACCCCGCCGACCGCCAGCAGGGGCACATCGGGGGGCAGCACGGCGCGAATGGCCTTGATATAGGCCGGCCCGAGGTTGACGGCGGGGAACAGCTTCAGCGATTGCGCACCGGCGGCCAGCGCCACGAAGGCCTCGCTTGGCGTCATGAAACCGATGGACGTGTAGAGGTTGCGCTCGCGCGCCCGGCGGATCGTGGCCGGGTCGGTGTTCGGCGTCACCATCAGGTGGCCGCCGAGGTCGGCCACCTGGGAGGCCGCTTCCGGGGAGAGCACCGTGCCGGCGCCGACCAGGGCGCGGGCCCCGGCGGCTTCGACGGCGAGGGGAATGCTGCGCTGCCAGTCGGGCGAGTTGAGCGGCACTTCGATAGCGTCGAAGCCTGCTTCGATCAGGGCGTTGACGTGGTCGACCACCTCGTCGGGCGTGATGCCGCGAAGGATGGCGATGAGGGGGAGCGCGGTAGGCCAGGCCATGCGTTTACTCGTGGTAGAGCTGCGTGCGACCACCGTCGATGCGGATGTCGGCAGCGTTGATGTAGCGGGCTTCGTCCGAGGCGAGGAAGAGCGCCGTATAGGCGATTTCCCGCGGCTCGCCGATGCGCTTGTTCGGCAGGATCTCGGTCTGCTTGCGGCGCTCCGCCTCGGGATCGGGCGCGGCGGCGAAGCCGGCTTCCGCGATGGCGGTCAGCACCAGCCCTGGGGAGATCGAGTTCACGCGGATGCCGCGCGCGGCGTACTCGATGCCCAGCGCCTTGGTCAGGCCGATGAGGCCGTGCTTGGCGACCGGATACGGAAAGCAGTGCGGGATGATCTTGTGGCCATGCACGGAGGCGATGTTGACGATGCTGCCGTGGCCGATCGAAAGCATGCCCGGGAGCACGGCCTTCGCGCAGTTCCAGGCGCCCTTGAGGTCCACCTCGAAGCAGCGCGTCCATTCCTCGTCGCTGAGCGCGAGCGGGTCGTTGAAGACGTTGATACCCGCGTTGTTCACCAGCACGTCGGGTGCGCCGAAGCGCTCCGTCGCCGCCGCGACCATGCGTTCGATGGCGGCGGGATCGGTCACGTCCGCCTGGAACAGCATGGCGTCGTCGGTATCGAGCGAGGCGAGCGTGGCGCGGGCCTGCGCGTTGTCCTCGAGCACGTTGAGCACGATCTTCGCGCCATGCGCGGCGAACAGCTGCGCCGTGGCCGCGCCGATGCCCTGCGTGGCGCCGGTGACGATCGCCACCTTGCCGGCGAGTCGCGGCAGCGGGGTGTTGCGCGGGTCGGGGGTGTTACCAGGGGTCATGCACGTGCTCCATGTCCAAAACGTGCTTCGGGCAAGCCCCGGCCAGCGGGCGGCGTGCCGATGAAGATCGCACCGTTGAAGGGTTCGTTGCCACGCACCGTTTCGTCGAGACCAAGGTGGCACGAGGTCACGACCATGCGGTCCAGGGCGGGGCCGGCGAAGCTGACGCAGCTGGGCTGCCGCGCGGGCAGCGCGATGGTGGTGTCGATGCGGCCGTCGGGCGCATAGCGCACCACGCGCGAACCGCCCCATTCCGCATTCCACAGGAAGCCGTCGGCGTCCACGGTGGAACCGTCCGGCTCGACACCCGGGGTCAGGTCGGCGAAACCACGGATGCGATCGACCTCACCGGTCGCCGCGTCGTAATCGCAGGCCATGATGCGCGCCGTGGGCGAATCGGTGAAGTACATCGTCTCGCCATCGGGGCTGAAGCAGATGCTGTTCGTGATCGCCGCCTTGGGCAGGGCGAGCCGGCTGAGCTGGCCGTCGAACGTGTAGCGCCAGAACGAGGCCACCTGCTCGGGGCCGCGCTCGTTGAGCGTGCCGAAAATGAAGTTGCCGCCGCGGTCGCAGCGGCCGTCGTTCGCGCGCGTGCCAGGCAGGTCGGCCTCGATGTCCCCGAGGACGACCATCGTGCCGTCGCGCGTGTCATAGCGCGCCAGCTGCTTCTCCAGCGCGAGCAGGAGCACGCCCGGCTCGTGGGTGAGGGCGAAGCAGCAGAGTCGCGCGGGCATCTTCCGTTCGTCCACGACGCCCGTGGCAGGGTCGTAGGCATACAGGTGCGAACTGGCGATGTCGGTCCAGCGGACCACACCCACCAGGTCGTCCCAGATCACGCCTTCGGCGTGGGCCTGTCGCTGCGCGGAAAGCGGCTTGAACGAATCGGTCATCAGCGGGATTGCCTGCGGTTCTTGAGCTGGTCCACGAGGACGGCGATCAGCAGGATCGCGCCGCGCACAAGGTACTGGTAGAAGGCGTCGATATTCATGAGGCTCATCGCATTCTGCACGGTGCCCATGATGAGGACGCCAACGAGCACCCCGCTGATACTCGCACGGCCGCCCATGAGGGACACGCCGCCCAGCACGCAGGCCGAGATCACGTTGAGCTCGAAACCTTCGCCGGCGTTGGGCTGGCCGCTGGTCATGCGCGAGGCCAGGATGATGCCGGCCAGTGCCGCGACGAGTCCCTGGATCAGGAAGATGGCGATGCGCACGCGGTCCACGGCCACGCCGGCAAGGCGCGCGGCGTCCGGATTGCCGCCGATGGCGAGCGTGTTGCGGCCATAGATCGTCTTGTTCAGCAGCACGCCGAAGACGACGAAGCAGGCCAGGGTCACCCACACCGGCACGGGCAGGCCGATGAACTCGGCGCTGCCGAGGGTGAAGAAGGCTTCGCTGGTGACGCCGACCGCCTGGCCCTGCGAGGAAATGAAGGCGAGGCCACGGACGATTTCCATCGTCGCCAGCGTGGTGATCAAGGCGTTGATCTTCAGCTTGGCGATCACCGCGCCGTTGATGAAGCCGATCAGTGCGCCGGCGACCAGGCTGGCGCCGATGCCCAGCACCACGCTACCGGTGGCGTTGGAGACGATCGCGCAGAACACGCCGGCGAAGGCCACGGTCGAACCGACCGAAAGATCGAAGTCGCGCGAGGCCAGGCAGAACATCATGGTGCAGGCGACCATGCCGATCTGCGACACCGAGAGCGCCAGGCCCACGACGTTGTCCCATGAGAAGAAGTACTGCACGGTCATGCTCAGCACGGCGAACAGCACGATGAAGATGCCGATCAGGCTGTAGTCGTCGACGAACTGCCAGAGCAGTGCGCGGCGGTGCGCCTCGGGCGTCTCCCGGGTCGCGACGATGGCGGCGGCGTTGGGCTCGGTCATGGGTCAGGCGTTCCTTATCGGGGTGGATCCCGCGCTTTCGGGCAGGGCGGCGGCGAGGACGTTTTCCTCGTTCGCCGAGGCGCGGTCGAACTGCGCCGTGATACGGCCACGGCACATGGTGACGACGCGGTCGGAGACGCCCAGTACCTCGGGCAGCTCGCTGGAGATCATCACGATGGCCACGCCACGCGCGGCCAGTTCGTAGAGCACGTTGTAGATTTCGTTCTTCGCGCCCACGTCGATGCCGCGCGTGGGTTCGTCCACGATCAGCACACGCAGGTCCTTCTCGGCCAGCCAGCGCGACAGCACGGCCTTCTGCTGGTTGCCACCCGACAGCAGGCGGATTTCCTGCCGGCGGTGCGGCGTGCGGATACGCAGCCGCTCGATGTAACTGTCGGCGACCTTCGCCTCGTGGCGGTCGTTGACGAACAGGCCGGCGGTGAGGTGATTGCGCCGCGCACTGATGTTGATGTTCTCCGCGACCGAGCGCACGCCGATGATGCCGTCTTCCTTGCGATCCTCCGGGCAGAACACCAGGCCATGGCGGATCGCGTCGCGGATGTGCGAGCCCCTGATGGACTGGCCGTCCACGGTCACGACACCGGCGGTGCGGCGGTCGGCGCCGTAGATCACCCGCATGACTTCCGAACGTCCCGCGCCGACGAGGCCGAAGAAGCCCACGATTTCACCGGCGCGCACGTCGAAGCTCACAGGCAGGGGCACGGAACGGCCGGTGACGCCTTTCACGGAGAGGCGTACCTCGCCTTGCTCGCGCGGCTTGTAACCCCAGATGTCGTTGATCTCGCGGCCGACCATGCGCTGGACGAGTGCGTCGCGCGTAACGCCTTCGAGCGTGTCGAAGTCGGCCACCTTGCGGCCGTCGCGGAAGATCGTCGCGGCATCGCAGAGTTCGAAGATCTCGTCGAGGCGGTGCGAAATATAGATCATCGCCTTGCCCTGCGCGCGCAGGTCGCGCACGAGACGGAACAGCACATCGGTCTCGCGGTGCGACAACGAGCTGGTGGGCTCGTCGAGCGCGAGGATCTTCGCGTCGCGCAGGATCGCCTTGACGATCTCCACCATCTGCCGCTGGCCGATGGAGAGTTGCTTGAGCTTCGCGCGCGGATCGAGGTCCACGCCCAGGGCGTCGAGGCGCTCGCGCGTCCACGCCAGGGCGCGACGACGATCGACCAGGCCGAAGCGCGTGGGCAGGCGGCCGAGCAGCAGGTTCTCCATGACCGATAGCTCGGGCACGTACTGGAGTTCCTGGTGGATCACCGCCACGCCCGCGGCGATGGCGTCGGCGGCCTTGCGGAAGTGCTGCACCTGGCCGTCGATCGCCACCTCGCCCTCGTCGGGGATGTACTCCCCGCCGAGGATCTTCATCATGGTGGACTTGCCCGCGCCGTTCTCGCCGAGCAGGCCGTGCACGCTACCCGCGCGCACGGCGAAACCGACATCGCCGAGTGCGCGCACGCCCGGGAAGGTCTTCCCGATGTGGCGGAACTCGAGGCGCGGGGTCTGCGTCATCGTCAAAGTCCCATTTCCTTACGGATCTCCCCGGCGTTGGCGCGGGTGATCAACTGGCCGGTGGTGAGGGTGAGCTGCGGCGGAGCCTTGTCGTTCTTGATCCACTCGTACATGTTCACCGAGGTCTCATAGCCGTGACGCTTCGGGCTGATCAGCACACTGCCGAAGAAACCGGTGGGCTGCGCCTTGGCGAACTCGTTGAGCGCCGACTTGCTGCCGCCGATACCCACGCCGATCATGTTGTCGGCGCGGAAGTTGCGGCCTTCGGCGGCGCGCACCGCACCCAGCACGGCTTCATCGTTGAGGCCGAAAGCGACCCAGTGCTTGTACTTGGGGTTCTGCGTGATCGCGATGTTCGCGGCGTTGAACGCGTTCTCGGTATCCGTCTTGGCCTGCGGCGCGTTGACGACATTGGCCTTCGGGAAGCCCGCCGCGGTGAGCGCGGCGATGGCGCCGTCGGTGCGGTCCTTGGCCGTGGGCAGCTGGTCGTAGGAGATGCGCAGCGCACCGGTTTCTTCCGGCTTCCAGCCACGTTTCTTCATTTCCTCGGCGATGGCCTGGCCGACCTGCTCACCGATCTTCGAGGCCGAGATGCCCATGTGCGGCACCGACTCGATCGGCTTGCCGGAACCATCGACGAGACGGTCGTCCACGGTCATCAGCTTGAGCTTGTCGATCTTCGCCTTGGCGACGATGGACGGCCCGAGCTTCACGTCGGGCGTGCAGATGATGAAGCCCTGCGCATGCTGCGATTTCAGGTTGTCGATGGCGGTGAGCACCTGGCCACCGTCCGGCGCGGCGATCTTCACCAGGGTGAAGCCCTTTTCCTTCGCCGCCTGTTCGGCGTACTTCCATTCGTCCTGGAACCAGGGTTCTTCAGGCTGCTTCACCACGAAGCCGATCTTCACCGGGTCGTCGGCCGCGAAAGCGGGCGCGGCGGTCACGGCCAGCGCCAGGGCAAGGGCGCGGAGGCCCAGGGCTATCTTCGTCTTCATGCGTTCCCTCCTCGGGTGATTCGGATGGCCATCTGGCCGTATCGTCAGTCGACTAGTCCGCGGCGGCGGGCAACGGCGATGGCGCCGTAGCCCGCGAGGTCGCGTTGTTCGTCGTCGCCCAGCACGGTGACCGTGCCGGAGAAGAAATCATCGCCCTCGACCAGCCGGCCGATCGCCTCGCGCAGGATCGGCTTGCCGCTGACGACGAAGCGCGTACCCGGACTCATCCGGATGGCGCTGGAATTCTTGAGCGTAAGCAGGTCCGAGCCGAGCACCGCGCCCAGCAGGAAGTTGGCCCGCGCGTTGGCGTCGTACACCGCGAACTGGTCGAGGATGCGCACGCTGAAACAGGCTCGGCCGAGGCCGATCTTCTTGGCCGAGGCGGCGCCCGCGAGCAGCATCTCCGTATCGATGCGCTTGGCGAAGCCGTCCTTCAGCGAGCCGGCGAGGATGGTGTCGTGCGAGATCACGTGCAGCAGTTCGCCGGCCAGCGTGGTGACGCAGCCGTCGATGCGGCGCCTGGCGTCGATGCTGACGAACTTCGAATGCGAGCCGGGCAGCACGATGACCGTGGGCTCATTGAGGTTCAGCCGTTCGACGAGGGCGAAGGATTCGACTTCCTCGCCGCGCATCATGTCCATGGCTTCGCAGTTGTGCAGGCCGATATGGTCGACCGCATTGCGCACGCCGGGCACGAACCAGATGGGGTCGTGCCATACATTGGTCAGGAGGCTTTCGCGCATGGCGCCGGCGAGGTCGTCGATGCCGACCGCCGCGACCACATGGGGAATTTCGCAGAGACCCACGTTGGACGTGATCATGCCCGAGGCGATCGCGCGACCGATATCGGCCTTGTCGAGGTTCGCCGAGGCGAGGGCTTCCGCGATCGTTTCGCGCACGCCCTCTTCAAGCTTCGCCGTGCTGCCGGTGATCGCGGTATCGCGGACGCCGACCTGCCGGGCGGCCTGTCCGACCACGCTACCGTCGTGCCAGACGGTGACGCGGGTGTTGGTGGTTCCGGTGTCGACGGTGAGGATGTTCATCGAGGGTCCGTTCGAAAGCGCATCGGATTCTTGGCGTTGCCTGCCGGGACAGGCAAACTAGAAATTCTTCGGGGTTTCCCCAAGTTTTATTTAATGAGTCCGCAATGAAGCGCTCGCTACCCCTCCATGCCGTGCGTGTGTTCGAACTTGCAGCGCAGCATATGAGCTTCACCAAGGCGGGCGAGGAACTCTCGCTGACCGCCGCGGCGGTCAGCGCGCAAGTCAAATTGCTGGAGTCGTACCTGGGTACGCCGCTCTTTGTGCGAAGCAACAATCGGCTGACGTTGACGGCGGCGGGCGAGAATTATTTTCCCCGTGTCCGCGACGCTTTTCGTGCGCTGCAACATGCGACGGACCAGGTGATGGGTCAGCGGAATGCCTCGCTGCGGGTCTCGGTGCCGCCCACCTTCGGTACGAAATGGCTGGTACCGCGCCTGTTCCGCTTCTTCGGCAAGCACCCGGACATCGCGGTCGAGGTGGTCACGGATGGGGGAGAGGAAGGCGGTTGGGACCTCGCCGTGGACGATCGCGTCAATGAGGGCGCCGAGCAGTCGATCCTGGCCGTGAGTGGCTACACGCCCGTGTGTGCCCCCGCACTGGGCGAGCAGGTACGTGGACCTGCGGATCTGCCGTCACAGATGCTTCTGCACGAGCGACCCGGCCGGCGTGCGGCCGCGGCGACCGGATGGGATCAGTGGTTCGAGCGCGCCGGCGTGGAGCCGGGCCCGGTGTCGCGCGAGATGGGTTTCAGCGACGGCACGATGATGCTGCAGGCCGCGATCGAAGGGCAGGGCGTGGCGCTGGCGCAGGAGCTGCTGGTGGCCTACGACCTCGCCGCGGGTCGCCTCGTCGCACCGTTCCACCTGGCACTGCCGCTGCACCACACCTACTACCTGGCGGTGTCCCGCGACGCGGAACCGCGCGAGGAAACCACGGTCTTCCGCGACTGGCTCTTCGCCGAAATCGCCGCGACAGGCTAAGCCACCCCTAGTGCCGTTGTGGGAGCCGCTTCAGCGGCGATGGGGTGCTTGCGTCAAGGTGCGTCAAGGTGCCCGCTGTCGCGGGATCGCCGCTGAAGCGGCTCCCACATACATCCACAGCCACACCCACGCCCACAAACAAGCTTTCAGAAACAGAAGCTTTCAGAAACAGAAGCTTTCAGCAATCGCGGGTGGGTTTCTTCCGGCGCCACCAGAGCACACCGATCGCGATGATCGCGGCGGCGATGGCCAGCCAAACGCCGGTCTGCCCGCGATGGATCCACATCGCCAGCCATTCGTGGTTGTGCGCACCGAAATAACCGAGGTACACCCACAACGGCACGCTGATCGCGGCAGCGAGGCCGTCGAGGAGCAGGAAGCGGAAGAAGCCGACGCGATGGGTCGCGCCCGCGGTGATGAACACGGCGGTGCGCATGCCCGGCAGGAAGCGGGCGACGAACATCATGCGATTGCCGTAGCGCTCGAATTTCTCCTGCACCTTGGCATAGCGCTCGGGCGTGAGCAGGCGCGCGACGAGACGCCAGCTCATGATGCGGCCACCGAAATGACGGCCGAGCAGGAACATCGTGGAATCGCCCACCAGCACGCCGGCCATGCCGACGCCGACCATGGTGTGCACATGGCCATAGCCCAGGCCCGTGATGATGCCGCCGGCGACGAGGGTGATGTCTTCGGGCAAGGGGATGCCCGCTCCGCAGAGCATGAGCGCGAAGAAGACGGCGAGGTAGCCGTTCCTTCCGAAGAAATCGACGAGGTCGTTAAGCAATTCCATCAGTAGCGCGCGAACCCGGCTGGGGCCGGTCCCTTGGAGGTACGAAGTTCGGATGATCCCATGGATCGCGTTAGATTCGCGGTGCGGCGCATCATTCGCCGTCTGCCGGGGCGGGGGCGGCGCGGGCGGCGAGCAGGACGCGCAGTTCGGCCTTTTCGGTGTCGTCGAGCACGCCTTCCCGGCTGCGGGCGATCAGCTGCTCGCGACGTTGCATCGTGACCTGGCGCTGCATCTGGGCCAGTGAATCGAGGAACTCGGTGCGCTGCATCTCGGCCTCGCCGATGATTTCGGCCTGCATCAGCTTTTGCAGCGAGCCATATTCAGGGCGGTCCATGAAGTGCTCGACCAGCACGGCGGGATTGATGCCCGGGCGGGCGCGGGCAAGGTCGATCAGTTCGGCCAGCAGGTTCACGCCCGGGCGGTCCAGGCGGAGGAACGGGTAGGGCGGCTCCACCTCGTCGGCCAGCGAAGGCTGGGCCAGGAGAAGGGTGATGGCGCTGCGTACCAGGCTGCGCTGCACGTTGGACGGTCGCGAAGGCACCTTGCGGGCCGGCTCGGGTTCGGCGTCCAGCACGGCCTTCGCACCCGTGCGGCGCTCCAGCTCCTGCGCCATCAGGTCACGGAACGCGCCATCGGGCAGCTTGGCGATCAGAGGCCGCGCGCGCTCCGCGAGCCGCGCGCGGCCATCGATGCGGGTGACGTCGACGTCGCGGGCGAGTTCTTCGAAGAAGTACTCGGACATCGGCATCGATTCCTTCATGCGTTTCTCGAAGCCGTCCTTGCCTTCCTTGCGCACCAGGGTGTCCGGGTCCTCGCCGTCGGGCAGGAACAGGAAGTGCGCCTGCCTGCCGTCGCGCATGCGCGGCAGGATCGACTCCAGGGCGCGCCATGCGGCCTGACGGCCGGCGCGGTCGCCATCGAAACAGAAGTAGACATCGGGTGCGGCGCGGAACAGGACTTCCGCGTGCTCCGGCGTGGTCGCCGTGCCCAGCGTGGCGACCGCGATCGGCAATCCCGCCTGGTGCAGGGCGATGACGTCCATGTAGCCCTCGACCACCATGATCCGGGTGAGGTGCTGGTGCGCCTGCTTCACCTGCCAGAGCGCGAACAGTTCGCGGCCTTTGTGGAACAGCGGCGTCTCGGGCGAGTTGAGGTATTTCGGGCTCTGTTCGGACGAGAGCACGCGGCCACCGAAAGCAATCACGCGGCCGCGGCGGTCCAGGATGGGGAACATCACCCGTTCGCGGAAGCGATCGTAGCGGTTGCCCCGCTCGTTGCTGGCGACCATGCCGGCTTCGTTGAGCAACTGGCGTCGA
>DATNJP010000055.1:0-6609 GCA_035603855.1 Luteibacter sp.
CTCGGGACGCATGGTCGGGAAGAGCAGCACGTCGCGGATGGACGACGAGCCGGTCAGAAGCATGACGAGACGGTCGATACCGACACCGAGACCGCCGGTGGGCGGCAGGCCGACCTCGAGCGCGCGGATGTAGTCGGCGTCAAAGTGCATGGCCTCGTCGTCACCGGCGTCCTTGGCGTCCACCTGTGCCTGGAAGCGCGCGGCCTGGTCTTCGGAATCGTTAAGCTCGGAGAAGCCGTTGGCGATCTCCTTGCCGTTGATGAACAACTCGAAGCGATCGGTGATGCCCTTGTCCGTGTCGCTTTCGCGCGCCAGCGGCGACACCTCCACCGGGTGATCGGTGATGAAGGTCGGCTGGATCAGGGTGTGTTCCACCGTGGCCTCGAAGATCTCGAGCAGCAGCTTGCCCCAGCCATAACCCGGCTTCACGTGGATGCCCAGGCGCTTCGCATGCGCGGCCATGGCCTCGCGGTCGCGCAGTTCGCCCGGCTTGATCTCCGGGTTGAGCTCCAGCACGGCGTCTTCCATGCGCCAGCGGCGGAAGGCCGGGCCAAGGTCGACCGTCGCGCCATCCCATTCGATGGTCGTGTTGCCCACGACATCGGCCGCGGCCGAGCGGATCATGCCCTCGGTGATGTCCATGATCTCGTGGTACGTGGCGTACGCCTGATACAGCTCGAGCATCGTGAACTCGGGGTTGTGCCGCGTGGACACGCCCTCGTTGCGGAAGTTGCGGTTGATCTCGTAGACGCGGTCGAAGCCGCCGACGACCAGGCGCTTAAGGTAAAGCTCCGGCGCCACGCGCAGGAAAAGCGGGATGTCGAGCGCATTGTGGTGCGTGGTGAACGGGCGCGCCGTGGCGCCGCCCGGGATCACGTGCATCATCGGCGTCTCGACTTCCATGAAGCGGCGCGGCTCGGCTTCGAGCCAGCGGCGTACATGGCTGATGATCTTCGAACGCAGCGCGAAGGTGCGCCGCGATTCCTCGGTGACGATCAGGTCGACATAGCGCTGGCGGTAGCGCTGCTCGACGTCGGCGAGGCCGTGGTGCTTGTCCGGGAGCCCACGCAGCGACTTCGTCAGCAGGCGGATCGACTCGACCTTGACCGAAAGCTCGCCCGTCTTCGTGCGCATCAGCACACCATTGGCACCGACGATGTCGCCGAGGTCCCAACGCTTGAAGGTGTCGTAGGCTTCCTCACCCAGCGTGCCCTGGTGGACGAACAACTGGATGCGGCCGGTGCCGTCCTGCATCTGCACGAAGCTGACCTTGCCCTGCCCGCGCATGAGGATGATGCGTCCGGCGACGGCCACGCGACGCGGCGCGGCCTCGATGGCCTCGGCGGTCCAGGTTTCCTTGTCCTCGAACTCGGCCTGCAGGTCGCCTGCGAAGCTGTCGACCTTGAAGTCGTTCGGATAGGCGATGCCCTGCGCGCGCAGCGCTTTCACTTTCTCGCGTCGCTCGGCGATGAGGCGGTTCTCGTCGACGGCGGTGGCGGAGGCTTCTGCGTTGGCGTTTTCAGTCATGGCGTGAGGTGATGGCTTCTTTGATGAGGAACGGGGGCGCTCGCGCGCCCCTGCGTGGATCAGGCGTCGATGCGCTTCGAACCGGCTTCCAGGCCCGATTTCAGGCTGGCTTCGACGAATTCGTCGAGATCGCCGTCAAGCACCTTCTGGGTGTCCGAACGCTCGATGCCGGTGCGCAGATCCTTGATGCGCGACTGGTCGAGCACGTAGTTGCGGATCTGGCTGCCCCAGCCGATGTCCGACTTCGTGGCTTCCAGCGCATCTTTCTCGGCGTTGCGCTTCTGCACTTCCAGTTCGTACAGCTTGGCTTTCAGCATCTTCATCGCGCGGTCGCGGTTGGCATGCTGGCTGCGTTCAGTCTGGCAGGCCACGACCGTGTTGGTCGGGATGTGCGTGATACGCACCGCCGATTCCGTCTTGTTGACGTGCTGGCCACCGGCGCCCGACGAACGATACACGTCGGTTTTCAGGTCGGCCGGGTTGATGTCGATCTCGATGTCGTCGTCGACTTCCGGTGAGACGAACACCGAGGTGAAGCTGGTGTGCCGGCGGTTGTCGGAATCGAAGGGGCTCTTGCGGACCAGGCGGTGCACGCCGATCTCGGTCTTGAGCCAGCCGTAGGCGTAGTCGCCCTCGACGCGGAAGGTGGCGGACTTGATACCTGCGACTTCGCCCGCGCTGACTTCCATCAGCTCGGTCTTCCAGCCACGGGATTCGGCCCAGCGCAGATACATGCGCAGGAGCATTTCCGCCCAGTCCTGGGCCTCGGTACCACCGGCACCGGCCTGGACGTCGACGAAGGCGGCGGCCGAATCCAGCTCGCCGGAGAACATGCGCTGGAATTCGAGCTTGCCGACACGGGCTTCGACCTTGTTCAGGTCGTCGACGATCGACTGCACCGTGGCTTCGTCGCCATCGGCGGCGGCCATCTCCAGCAATTCCTTCGAATCCTCGAGGCTGCCGGACATCTCGTCGATACCGGTAACGATGCCGTCGAGCTGGGCGCGTTCACGGCCGAGCTCCTGAGCGCGCTTCGGATCGTCCCAGACGTTGGGGCTTTCCAGCTCGCGATTGACTTCTTCTAGGCGTTCTTTCTTGACCGGGTAGTCAAAGATACCCCCTAAGCGACTCGACGCGGCCCTTGAGGTCCGCGATCTGCGCGAGGATCGGATTGGTCTCGATCATGGTTGGCATGCCTGATGGTGCGGGCGCGGGGCGCGCCGGCTAAAGCGGTGAATTCTAACAAATCGAGGCGTTCACCGCATCGCACCATGGCACCGCCCCGTGCAGGCTCGAACTCCGTGCGCCCCCGGAGGGAACCCCTCGGCTCTCTGTGGGAGCCGCTTCAGCGGCGAAGGCTACTTGCCACACCCTGTGGCTCTCTGTGGGAGCCGCTTCAGCGGCGAAGGGCTGCTTGCCGCAGTCTGGCCGCTGCCGCGGATCGCCGCTGAAGCGGCTCCCACAAGAAGGCCCCTCTCAACATCCCCACAACAACAAGGCCCTCCACAAACGACTCAGGCTGGCAGGGCCTCCTGGTGCACCCCTCGGACGGCTCGGCCGGAGGGGTCGGCGGCTGTGGCGAAGGCTGGATCCCAGGCCAGGGCGGCGGGCGAGGAACAGGCGATCGACTTGCCGCCGGGGACCGTGGCGGCGCAGGCCTCGCCGGGGAAGTGCTTCTCGAACAGGGTGCGGTAGAAAAAGGCCTCCTTCGTGGCCGGGGTGTTGAAGGGATAGCGCGCGGCGGCCGCGGCGAATTCGCGATCGGACACCATGCGCTCCGAATGCGCCTTCAGCCCGTCGATCCAGCCATAACCCACGCCGTCGCTGAACTGCTCCTTTTGCCGCCAGAGGATCGATTCCGGAAGCGCGCCTTCGAACGCCTCGCGCAGGATGCCCTTCTCGATGCCTTTGCGCGCGACCATCTTCGCTTCCGCATCGAAGCCCATGGCGACGTCGAGGAAGTCGGTATCCAGGAAGGGTACGCGTGCTTCGACACCCCAGGCCGACATCGACTTGTTCGCACGCAGGCAGTCATAGAAGTACAGCGCATCGAGCTTGCGTATCGTCTCTTCGTGGAAGGCGCGCGCCGAGGGCGCCTTGTGAAAATAGAGATAGCCGCCGAAGACCTCGTCGGAACCTTCGCCCGAGAGCACCATCTTCACGCCCATCGCCTTGATCCGGCGAGCCAGCAGGAACATCGGCGTCGATGCGCGGATCGTGGTGACGTCATACGTCTCGATGTGACGGATCACTTCCGGCAAGGCGTCGAGGCCTTCCTCGAAGGTGTAGCGGAATCCGTGGTGCACGGTACCCAGTGCCTCGGCCGCGACCTCGGCGGCCTTCAGGTCGGGCGACCCTTCCAGGCCTATCGCGAACGAGTGCAGGCGTGGCCACCAGGCTTCGCCACGGTCGTCCTCCTCGATGCGGCGGCGGGCGAAACCCGCGGCGACCGCGGCGACAAGCGACGAATCCAGGCCTCCCGACAGCAACACGCCATACGGCACGTCGGTCATCATCTGCCGATGGACGGCCGCTTCGAAGGCGGCGCGCAGCGCCGGGGGTTCCATGGTCTTACCCTGCGTCGCGTCGTAGTCGCGCCAGACCGGTGACCAATAGCTCACCGCCTCGCCGCGTTCGCTGTCGTAGACATGACCCGGAGGGAATGGCGCCACGTCGGCGCATACGCCCACCAGCGATTTCATCTCGGAAGCGACGCACAGGCGCCCTTCCCTGTCGTGGCCCCAGTACAACGGACACACGCCGACCGGATCCCGCGCGATGACGACTCGCCGCTTGCCGGCATCCCACAAGGCGAAAGCGAAGATGCCGTTGAGCCTGTCGAG
The DNA here is from genome assembly GCA_035603855.1 of Luteibacter sp. Classification (GTDB taxonomy): domain Bacteria; phylum Pseudomonadota; class Gammaproteobacteria; order Xanthomonadales; family Rhodanobacteraceae; genus Luteibacter. Next base: position 4,371 of record DATNJP010000055.1, read on the forward strand.
GAACGCCGCGCCATGCTCTCGATAGAGCGCGTTGATCACCTCGCAATCCGACCCCGTGGTGAAGGCGTAGTCGCTGGCGGCTCGTAGCTCCCGGTGGTTGTAGATCTCGCCGTTCACGGCAAGAGCGAGGTCGCCCTCGGGCGAACGCAGCGGCTCGGCACCACTGGCGGGGTCGACGATGGCGAGCCGCTCGTGGACGAGGATCGCTCCGTCATCGACATACACGCCGCTCCAGTCCGGGCCGCGATGACGCTGTCGCTGCGAAAGCTCCATGGCCTTCGTACGCAACGCGACAAGATCGTCGCCTGCGGCGAGGCCGAACATACCGAAGATCGAACACATGGCCTGACTCTCCCGATGAGGAAAACGCGCAAAGAAAAAGGCCCGCCTGGTGAGGGCGGGCCTTTCGTGTATCCGGTGGTTTCAGTTGCAACCGCCTACACGCCGACCCTCCCGGGGTTCCGGGCATTATTGGTATTGGCGTTATTGGCGGCGATGCGAATCATGGCTCGACTAGAGCATGATCGCGGCGGTGATGCAAGCACTCATCGGGGCTCCACCTGCGCGCGACGGCTTTTCGCGATAACGTAGTTACCCCCTGCCATCAAGACGTCATGAACACCCTACTGGCCCTCGCCCTCATCGCCACCGCCCAGCCCGCGCCCGCATGGCTCGCGGGCGATTGGGAACCGTATAGCAACGCCTTCGTCGGCCTGCGCATGCTCAGCATCGGCAAGGACACGCTGAGCTGGAAAGGCTGTACCAACGCGCGCTTCGATGTGATCGACGCCACGGACAACACGGTCACCGTGCGCCTGGCCGAAGGCACAAGCTGCAAGCTGGACGACGAACCGCCCACGCGCATGGACACGCTGCGCTTCACCCTGCGCGAGAACCATTGCGACCTCGGCGTGAGCGTCTACGCCTCACCCGAGGCGGCGAGGAAGAACCAGCCTTCCGCCGAAGGACTTTACGGCAAGCCGAAGTGCCCCTCGGGTCCGGTCAGTCAGGCCGCGGCCAACCTCTCGACCACGCCGCGATAAGCCTGCGCCGCGGCGGCTTCCGCCGTGTGCGTGAAGTCGCGCACCCGCCATTGTCCGCCCACCATCACGTCGCGCACGAGCGGCGTGTTGCCTGCGAACAGGAAGCTGTCGATCACGTCCGCTTCGTCGCGTGCCGCCAGCAAAGGCGAACGGTCGTCGAGCACGAGCAGATCGGCGCGCGCCCCGGTGGCCAGCGTCGCGATGGCGGAACCGGATGCGCGCGCGCCGCCCTGGAGCGCACGCTGCCAGAGTGCCGTGCCCACGCTTTCCTCCGGAAGCCGCGCCGCGACGTTGCGATGCCGCGTCACGAGGCGCTGGCCGTATTCGAGCCAGCGCAACTCCTCCACGGGCGAGACGGAGATATGCGAGTCGGAGCCGATGCCGAACGTGCCACCCGCGTCGATGAACGCGGCAAGCGGAAACAGGCCATCGCCCAGGTTCGCCTCGGTCGTCGGGCAAAGGCCGGCAACGGCGCCACTCTTCGCGATGCGATCGGTCTCGTGGGGAGTCAGGTGCGTGGCGTGCACGAGCGTCCAGCGTGCGTCGACGTCGGCGTGATCGAGCAGCCACTCCACCGGACGGGCGCCGCGCACCGCGAGACAGTCCTGCACCTCGCCGATCTGTTCGGCGATATGGATATGCACCGGAAGACCCTTCGCGATCCCGGTCGCAAGCAAGGCGCGCATCGCCTCCTCGGGCACCGCGCGCAACGAATGCAGCGCGATGCCGAGGGTGAACATGTCGTCCTGCATCGGCGCCAGCCGTTCGAGCAGGTTCACGAAACCGCCGACATCGTGGCGGAAACGCCGCTGCCGCTCGTTGAGCGGCCGGCCGTCGAATCCACCGGTCATGTACAGCACCGGCAGCAGCGTGAGGCCGATACCCGCTTCCCTTGCCGCTTCGATCAGGGCCAGCGACATCGCGGCGGGATCCGCATAAGGCACGCCGCGCGGACCATGGTGCAGGTAGTGGAACTCGCAGACCTGGGTGTAGCCGGCCTTGACCATTTCCACGTAGAGCTGCGTAGCGATGGCCTTCATGTCGTCCGGATCGATCGCCTCGGCGAACGCATACATCGTCTCGCGCCAGGTCCAGAAGCTGTCCTCGCCCGGCCCGCGACGCTCGGCCAGGCCGGCCATGGCACGCTGGAAGGCGTGTGGATGCAGGTTGGGCATGCCGGGCAGCACGAAGCGGCC
>DATNJP010000056.1:0-3709 GCA_035603855.1 Luteibacter sp.
CACACGCCCACCCTGATCGAGCTGGAGAAGGAAGGCCTCAAGGTCGTCCCCACCGCGAAGGCCGCATGGCTGACCATGGATCGCGAGGGCATCCGGCGCCTTGCCGCCGAAGAGCTCGGCCTGCCGACGTCGCCTTATCGCTTCTGCGACACGCGGGAAGCCTTCCTCGCCGCTGTCGCCGAACTGGGCACGCCCTGCGTGGTGAAGCCCGTGATGAGCTCGTCGGGCAAGGGACAGAGCGTGGTGCGCAAGCCGGAAGACGCCGAGGCCGCATGGGAATATGCCCAATCCGGTGGCCGGGCCGGTCGCGGCAGGGTCATCGTCGAAGGCTTCGTCGATTTCGATTATGAGATCACGCTGCTGACCGTGCGTCATCGCGATGGCGTGTCGTTCTGCGCGCCGATCGGTCACCGTCAGGAAGACGGCGATTATCGCGAGTCGTGGCAGCCACAGCCGATGAGCGACGCCGCATGCGCAGCGGCCCAATTCCAGGCCGACACGATCACTGCCGCACTCGGAGGGTGGGGCGTGTTCGGTGTCGAGTTCTTCGTGCGCGGCGATGAGGTGATCTTCTCCGAGGTGAGTCCGCGTCCTCACGACACCGGCCTGGTTACGCTCATTTCGCAGGATCTCTCGGAGTTCGCCCTGCATGCGCGCGCGATCCTCGGGCTGCCCGTGCCGGAGATCCATGCGTTCGCACCGGCCGCGTCCTGCGCCGTGCTGGTCGAAGGCGAGGGCAGCGCGCCCACGTACCACGGCATCGCCGACGCCCTGGCGGAGACGGGCACCATGTTGCGGATCTTCGGCAAGCCTGAAGTGCGCGGGCGTCGCCGCATGGCCGTGACGCTTGCCCGGGCGGCGACCGTGGAAGAAGCCCTCGAGAAGGCCAAGCGCGCGGCCAGCCGGATCCGCGTCGAACTCTGAGCGCCTACAACGTCCGTTCACGCCCGAATGTTAAGCTTCAACGCTCCTATGGAAGACTCCTGCCCATGAGCGGACGCAGAGACATCCCCGACCGCGAATCGCGCGGTCGCACCGAGCCGACCCTGGGCCGGCTGGACGACCTCGACAAACCGGCGGCGCCGGTCGACGACGGCTTGCCGCATATCGTCGTCGACGGGCCTCGCAGACGTCCCGGCGGAGCACCGCCGCCTTCGCCTCGCCGTCCACGCAGGCGCGGATGGCTGATTCCGGTGCTGGTCCTCGTGCTGATCGGCGCGGCGACCGCGCTGTGGCTCCAGCAGGACCGCCTGCGCAACATGGTGCCGGCCACCGAACTCAACGACACCCTGGCCCAGGCCAACCACGCGCTCGACGAAGGCCACCTGGACGGCACCAACGGCGACAGCGCGCGCGAACTTTTCGAAAAGGCCCGTGACCAGCAGCCCGACAGCGATCCGGCCCGTGACGGCCTGCGGCGCGTCGGCATGGCTGAAGTGGCGAGGGCGGATGCCGCGCTGAATGCGGGCAAGCTCGACGAGGCCGAAGCGGCGCTCAACGTGGCCCGTGAGCTCCTTGGTGGCGGTAACGACGTGGAGCAGATCGCCCAGCGCCTCTCGCAAGCGCGCAATCCACAGGGCCGCACCGAGTCGCTGATTGACCAGGCACAACAGGCCTTTGCCGCCGGCAAGCTCGACGGCGACGACGGAGCGGGTGCCTTGTATCGCCGCGTGCTCGATGCCGACAAATCCAACGCCGTCGCGGCCCGTGGCCTCGACAAGGTGGGCGACGCGCTCGCCGCCCAGGCCCGTCAGGCCATCGCCGACAACGACAAGGCGAAGGCGAACGCACTGGTCGATCGCATCACGATCCTCGTGCCCGGCTATGGCGACCTTCCGTCGCTGCGTGCCGCACTCTCGGAAACCAGGAAGCAGGACGACCAGGCAGTCAACGCCCTCATCCAGCAAGGCAACGACGCCATGCGCGCGGGGCGCTTCACCGGTAGCGGCGACGACAACGCGCTGGCGCGTTTCAATGCGGCGCTGGCGGCCGACCCGGACAACACTGCGGCGAAGGCCGGCCTCGGGCAGGTCGCGCAAGCGCTCATCGTGCAGGCCAACGCAGCGATCGACGGCGAAGACGACGCTCAGGCAACGCGGCTGCTCGACCAGGCGGCGAAGCTCGCGCCCAAGTCGGCGGAACTGGCCGCTGCCCGGGCCCGCATCGGCGGCGGTGACACCAGGGCCGCCTCGGCCAACCTGCCTCGCGTGGACGCCGGCGGCGCGGCGGGTGGCGACGACGCCATGCCGGAAGCGTCGATGGCGGTCAGCCCCGAACAAAAGGCCAAGGTCGCCGATCTGGTCCGGCGGGCCCAGGCAGCCGCCACGCGCGGCGACATCATGGATCCGCCGGGCGACAGCGCCTACGACCTGTACCGCAATGCGCTGGCTATCGATGGCAACGACAGCGCGGCGCGCGCCGGCCTGCAGGGACTGCCGACCCAGGTCGAGAAACAGATGCAGCAGGCCGTCGCCAGTGGCAACGTCCAGCGGGCGGAAAACCTCTACGGAACCCTGTCGGATCTCGCGCCGGGCGATACCTCGCAGGCCGACCTGCGTCATCGCCTCGGCAGCGCGTGGATCGACAACGCACTGCAACGGGCGGGACAGGGCGATCGCCAGGGTGCCTTCCAGGCGCTCGATCACGCGCGTCGCTACGCACCGGACGATCCGCGGCTGCAAAGCGCCTACGAACGCATCGCGACGGGGCGTTGAGCGGCCGCATGAAGGTCTTTGTCATCGGCGCCTCGGGGCAGATCGGCCACTTCCTTCTCCCGCGCCTCGCGGACGCTGGGGTGGACGTGCTCCTGCTCAGCCGCCGGCCCGTGGAAGGCGATCCGCGTTGGCTGCTGGGTGGCTTGCCGGACCAGATGCCCGAGCTGCCCGCGCTCGATGCCGTGATCTGCCTGGGGCCACTCGACCATCTGGCGCCCTGGCTGTCGGCCACCCGCCTCGTCGGTACGCCGCACATCATCGCCACCTCGTCGATGAGCGCCGAGACCAAGCGTGAGTCCGACATTCCCTTCGAGCGTGATCTGTCCCGTCGTCTGCGCGATGCGGAAACCAAGACGATCGCCACCTGCGCATCGCGGGGCATGCCCTGGACGCTGTTCCGTCCCACGATGATTTATGGGGCCGGCGTCGACAAGAGCCTGACGCCCATCGTCCAGACCGCGCTGCGCCGCCACCTCTTCCCGATTCCCGCCGGTCGAGGGCAGCGGCAACCCGTGCATGCCGACGACATCGCGGCGGCCATCGTGGCGGCGCTTGCGTCGCCGTTCGCCCGGGGACATACCTTCCCGATCGGCGGCGGCGAGCGGATGAGTGCGGCTGAAATGTTCCGCCGGGCGCGCCGTAGCGCCGGTGGCATGACGCTCCCGGCCCCGATCCCGCGCTTCATGCTCGACCTGGCCGTGCTGATCTCACCCGCGATGCGCGGGCCGGTGCAACGGCTCGATAACGACCTGATCGCCGACAATCGCGAACTCGAACGCATCCTGGGCATCCATCCGCGGCCATTCCAGCCCCGCCCCGAGACCTGGTTGCCCGCCCGCTGACACCGGCGCCCGCGGTTTGCCAGCATCCGTTCAGATGGGCGCCGGGGAAGTGCCCCTATCATCCGGGTAAGTCTTCTTCCCCAGGATCTCCCCGCGTTGGCTTTCTTCAACCGTCTCGGCTCCCTTCTGCGTACCAGCTGGCCGTGGCTGCGC
>DATNJP010000057.1:0-8233 GCA_035603855.1 Luteibacter sp.
GGATCGCCGCTGAAGCGGCTCCCACAAGGGGACCAATGGCTGCCACCCACCAGCTAGCGAGCGGTGCGCTCGACCCACACCAAACCTCAGGGTGTGGAAGAGCCGGCGGGGGTCACCCTCGGGGCCGGTAGCGCAGGCGAGGCGTCACACCGGAAAAAGCCCGCAGGGGGCTGGCCAGGGATGGCCAGCCGTTTCCGCTGAGACAGGATGTCGAATCGGAAACCTCCGGTGGGGCGCCGACCCGGGCCGAAGGCCATTGATACACGGCGGCGGTAGCCGCCCTCCTTTCCGGGTCGCTGGAGGCGTGGCCCCGAGGGTGACCCCCGCCGGCTCTTAACGCGACGCCCAACGCACGGCGAGCAAACCGCGAGGCCGAAGGCGAGCCAGCCCCGAAAAAAATGCGCGAACAACCAAAAGAAAAGCCCCGGCCATAGACCGGGGCTCTTCAGCTCAGACCGTCGCAAACACTCAGACGATATCGTCGAGGATCCGCTTGGCCGTGTCCTTTTGCATCTGCGTGCCTTCGGCCATCACTTCGTCGAGCATCAGGCGCGCACCTTCCGCGTCGCCCATGTCGAGGTAAGCGCGGGCAAGGTCGAGCTTGGTGTCCACCGGATCGTCGCTGAAGCTTTCCGGGCCATGGTCCTCGATCGGCTCCTCGTCCGGGAACGTCGGCTCGTCGAAGCGCGGCGTGTGCGACGTGGGCACTGGTTCAGCATGGCTGGTCGAGGCGATGTCGTGTTCGTCCTGGAACGACCACGTGGAACGCTCGCCATCCTTCTCGCCCGCAAGCACGTCACCGAACGATGCCGTGCCATTGGTTTCGTGCGGCTCGGCGTACGGCGATTCCGGCGCGTCGACGTCGAACACGCCCGGGGCGTTGGGGCGACGATCGGCTTCCGCGCGTTGCACGGGGGTCAGGTCGAAGTTGAAGTGGTATTCACTGTGCTTCTGCGGCGTCGGCGCCTTCGGACGGTCTTCGTCGTCGGGGCTGGTGACGTAGTTACCCAGGTCGAACTCTTCGAGCGCGGCCGCTTCGGTCGCATTCTGGGGATGGCCATACGAGCCCTCGTAAGGCTCGTCGATCTCGTCGACGGGCACGCCACCGAACAGCGGATGGCTTGGGGCCAGGTCCTCGCCCATCATCATCACTTCGCGCCACTCCGGCTGATCCGGATCGGCGACGTGCGCGAACATGGCTTCGGCGGCGGCTTCGAAATGGTCGACGTCGCGGCGGCCGTAGTAGAGGCTGACCAGTTCCAGGTGCAGGCCGATGTCGTCCGGGTGCTCCGCCAGCGCGTCGAGGATCTCGCGCTGGTCCTGGTCCATGATCTCGCCGTGATGACCGAAGTCACCGAAGTTCGGCTCCTGGCCGAAACGGTCGGCCAGGGAGGCAGCGCCGGCGGTGGCCGCGACCTCGGGCTTCTTGCGGCCGAAGACGGCGGCCACGAGCAGCAGCAGGATGACGATGGCGCCACCACCCCACGCCCAGGGCTGCATGTACCAGGGATCTTCGACGACTGGCGTCGGCGTGAGATGTACCGGCTTCTTCGCGACGGGCTTATCCGCCGGCTTCGCGACCGGCGGCGTGGTGGCCACGGGCTCCTTTAGCGGAGCGGTGGTCACGGTGCTGGCCGCTGCGGGCGCCGGCGTGGCTGCGGGCGTCGCCGCGACGGGAGCGCTGGCGGCGGGAGCCGGCGTCGCCGGTGCTGCCGCGGCTTGTGCGGGAGCCGCTGCCGGGGCCGGCGCGTTGGCGGGCGCCGCAGGCTGCGCGCTGTTCTTCTGCGCGTCTGCGAGCTTGCGCTGGAGTTCGGCGATTTCCGAATCCTTGAGGCTCAGCAGGCGCTGGTTCTTGGTGTTGATTTCCTCGAGGTCGCCGATGCGCGACTTCAGTTCCGCGCCCTGCTGCTTCAGCGAAGCGACGCTTTCCTGCGAGTTCGACAATTCCTGCTTGAGGCCGGCCACCTGCGTATCGCTGGTGCCGCCCTTGCTGCCCGCGCGAGTGGACGCGGCATCGCCGCCGTCCTTCGAGGGAACGATGGCGAGGCGATCGTTCGCCGGCGCAGCGGGCTTGGTGGCGCCCTGCCCGGCATTCGTCGACGCGGCATCGGCAACGACCGACGGCGAACGCGTGCTGCCCGAGCGCCAGCTTTCATTCTGGCGGCGCACTTCGGCGAGCGCGGCGGCGGCGGACAATGCCTGCACGTCGGCCGACGAAGGAATGCGCAGCACGGCGCCCGTCTTCAGCGCATTCATGTTGTCGCGGTAGAACGCGTCGGGATTGGCCTTGTGCAGCGCGACCAGCATCTGGTTCATGTCGGCGCCGGCGGCATGCTCGCGGGCGATGGTCGACAAGGTCTGTCCACGTTGCACGGGACCGTAGGTGCCGTCCGCCGACGACGGCGCAGGCGCCGATGCCGCAGCCTTGGCGGGCGTCGATGCCGTCTTCGTGGCGGGCTCTTCGGTGCGCGACGGACGCGACTCGGAACGCGGCACGCGGGACGGCACTTCCGAGGTACGCGACGGGTGGGCCGTCTGCGTCGCGGATGCCGACGTCACCGGCGAACCGGGCGGGTCCAGCAGCATGGTCACTTCACGCACGACCTTGTTGCCGCCCGTCGAGACTTCGACGAGGAAATCGAGATAGGTATCCCGCACGGGGGCGGAACTGGTCACCTGGATCACCGGCTGGCCCGAGCCGTTCTTGGCGACCGCGAAACTGAGAGCGACCGGGAGGCCGGCGCGGTTCAGTCCGGCGCGCGAGAAGGCCTCTTCCGATGCCAGGGCGACGTGGACATTGTCCAGGTTCCCCGATACGCCGCTGAGCGGGATTTCCGCCACCAGTGGCTGGTCCATGGTGGAGCGCACCTGGACCGGACCGAGGTTCTGCGCCAGCACCTGGCTACCCCACGTGGCCAGCGCCAGCATGATCGAAAGCTTCAACGTACGGTTCATTACTCGCTTCCCCCGAACTAAACCCATGCCGGCGGCGCGCCTCTACGGGCGGTCGGCCGCGAAGGCGCCACTGTAGTGCACCCCAGCAACAACTAACAATAGCGACTACGGATAGTTACACGACAACGTTAAGTCGTTCGCGAGGCCCGTACACGCCCCCTGACACATGTCTTGCGTGGCCTTAATGGCCCTGTTTGGCCTCCAGCTGGCGTTGGAGTTCGGCGATCTTCCGATCGCGCTCCTCCAGTGCCTGGCGGGCGGACTGGGAATCCGACTCGAGCGTATCGACCCGCGCCTTGAGCTGCCTGACCTGCGCATCCTCTTGTTTTTCCTGCCCGCGCAGCGCTTGTAGCTTCGCGCGGGTGGCGGCCGGGTCGGCAGGCGCCGTGGCCTTCTGCGGCGGCTCCCCGGCCATCGCCAGGGGCGAGAGCAGGACAAGCAGGCAGGCGGCGACGGCGCGCTGGTTCATTACAGGTAGTCCTCGATCAGGATTTCCGCGATCTGCACGGCGTTCAGCGCCGCGCCCTTGCGGATGTTGTCGGCGACGATCCAGAGATCGAGGCCCCGTTCGTGCGAGATGTCCTCGCGGATGCGCCCGACGAAGACGGGGTCCTTGCCCGCGGCATCGCCCACCGGCGTGGGATAGCCACCGGCGCGACGCTCGTCCTGCACGACCACGCCCGGTGCCTGCTCCAGCAATTCGCGGGCACGCTCGGCCGTGATCTTGTCGCGCGTTTCGATATGCACCGCCTCGGCGTGGCCGTAGAACACCGGCACGCGAACGGCCGTCGGGTTCACCTGGATCGAAGGATCCTCCAGGATCTTCCGGGTCTCCCAGACCATCTTCATTTCTTCCTTGGTGTACCCATTGGCCTGGAAGTCGTCGATGTGCGGGATCACGTTGAAGGCGATCTGCTTCGGGAACTTGGCCGTCTCGACTTCCTGGAAGTTGAGCATCTGGGCCGTCTGCTTGCCCAGCTCGTCCATGCCGCTGCGGCCCGCGCCCGACACCGATTGGTAGGTGGCGACGTTGATGCGCTCGATGCCGGCCTCGCGATGGATCGGGGCCAGAGCCACGAGCATCTGCATCGTCGAGCAATTCGGATTGGCGATGATGCCGCGCACGGTGTAGTCGGCGATCGCGTGCGGATTGACCTCGGAGACCACCAGCGGGATGTCGTCCTGGTAGCGGAATTCGGAGGTGTTATCGATCACCACCGCACCCGCGGCCGCCGCACGCGGCGCGTGCTCGCGGCTGACCGAGCCGCCGGCCGAGAAAAAAGCGATGTCCACGCCGTCGAAGTCGTATTTGGCGAGATCCTGGACGACGTAAGGTTTTCCATTGAAATCGACCGTACCGCCCGCCGAGCGCTCGCTCGCCAGGGGAACCAGTTCGCTCACGGGGAAGTCCCGTTCGGCGAGGATCGACAGGAGGGTTTCGCCGACCGCACCGGTCGCACCCACCATGGCCACCTTGTAACTCGTCTTCTTGCTCATTTTCGCTTTCGTCAGGGCGTGGAGAAACAGGTCAGCTGGCGTCGGCCAGCACACCCGGATTGATGATCGTGGGTGGCCGGCCGGCGTGAGGACCATGTCCGAACGCCGCCAGCACATTGTCCACAGCCAGCGCCGCCATATCGCGACGTGTGTCGCGACTTGCGCTGGCGATGTGCGGACTGAGCACGATATTTTCGAGTTTCATGAGATCCGGATGGACGGCCGGCTCACCCTCGAACACATCGAGGGCCGCCGAGGCGATCGTGCCGTCGGCCAGGGCCCGGGCCAGTGCGGCATCGTCGACGATGCCGCCGCGGGCTATGTTCACCAGGGTGGCCGTCGGCTTCATCACCTTCAGTTCGGCCTCGCCGATGGCGTGGCGGTTCTGCGGCGTGAACGGCAGCACCAGGATCAGGTGGTCCGAGGCGGCCAGCAGCGTGGCCTTGTCCACGTACGTCGCCGCGAACTGGCGCTCGATCTCCGGGGCCAGGCGCGAACGGTTGTGATAGATCACCTTCGCGCTGAAACCAGACGCCCGGCGCGCGATGGCCTGCCCGATGCGGCCCATGCCGAGGATACCGATGGTCTTGCCATGCACATCGGCACCCAGCCAGCCCTCGAACCGCGAGCCGTGCCACTGGCCGTCGCGCAGCCAGCGCTCCGCCGCGCCAACGCGGCGGGCGGCCGCGAGCATCAGGGCCCAGGCGTAGTCGGCCACGGTTTCATTGAGGACATCGGGCGTGTTCGACGCGCCGATACCGGCTTCCGTCAGGGCGTCGATGTCGAGGTTGTTGTAACCGACCCCAAGGTTGGCGACGAAGCGGAGGCGCGAGGCGCGGGCGATGACCTTGCCATCGATGCGATCCGCCAGGCCCACGATGGCGGCATCCGCATCTTCCAGCCGTGCCGCCAGGTCTTCGGGTGAGAACGCGCGTTCCTCCGTCTCCGCATGCACCTCGAAATGCGGACGCAGGCGGTCCACGATATCGGGGAAGAACGGACGGGATATCCAGACGTTCGGCTTGCTCATCGCTTACTCCCGCACCGCGCCAGGAATGCGCGGTGGCACTTCGCCCACATCGCCGCACTGGGCGCGGTGGCGCAGGGCCTGGTCCATCAGCACCAGTGCCAGCATGGCTTCGGCGATGGGAACGGCGCGGATACCGACGCAGGGATCGTGGCGTCCCTTGGTGACGACTTCGGTCGGCTGCCCTGCCCGGTCGACACTGCGACCCGGCACGAGGATGCTGGACGTCGGCTTGAACGCCATCGACACCACGACCGGCTGGCCCGAGGCGATACCGCCGAGGATGCCGCCCGCATGATTGGAAAGAAAACCGTCGGCGCTGAGTTCGTCACGGTGCTGGGTGCCCCGCTGCGATACCGCAGCGAAGCCATCACCGATCTCCACGCCCTTCACCGCGTTGATGGACATCATCGCCGCGGCGAGTTCGCCGTCGAGCTTGCCGTAGATCGGCTCACCCCACCCGGCCGGTACGCCGTCGGCGACGACGGTGACCTTCGCGCCCACCGAGTCGCCCGACTTGCGCAGGGCGTCCATATAGGCCTCGAGTTCGGGAACCTGCGACGCATCTGGCCAGAAGAACGGGCTGGCCTCGATCGCGTCCACGTCGAACCCGCGCGGGACGATCTCTCCGATCTGGGCCACGTGTCCCCGGACGGTCACGCCGTAACGCTGGGCCAGCCATTTCTTGGCGATGACACCGGCGGCAACGCGCATGGTCGTCTCGCGGGCTGACGAACGGCCGCCGCCGCGCGGATCGCGCACGCCGTACTTCTGCCAGTACGTGTAGTCGGCGTGGCCCGGACGGAACGTATCGAGGATGTTGCCGTAATCCTTGGAGCGCGCATCGGTATTGCGGATGAGCAGCGCGATGGGCGTACCGGTGGTCACCCCTTCATAGACGCCCGAAAGAATCTCGATGTCGTCGGCCTCGCGGCGCTGCGAGGTATGCCGCGAGCGCCCGGTGGCGCGACGCTCGAGGTCGGCACGGAATTCATCGGCCTCCAGGGGAAGGCCAGGAGGACACCCGTCGACCACGCACCCGATCGCCGGGCCGTGGCTTTCGCCGAAGGTGGTGACGGAGAGGAGCTTGCCGAACGTATTGGAGGACACGGTACTTCCGGTGAGGGGTCAGTTTCTTGCGGCACGCGCGGCCGAGATGTCCGCGGCGTGCTCGATGAGGTCGCGACGTTCCAGCGCGAAGATGCCCATCTGCCCGACCTTGAACTCCAGCCAGACGAACGGCAAGCGCGGCAACAGGTTGACCAGCGCATGTTCGCTGTCGCCGACTTCGACGATCAGCAGGCCATCTTCGCTGAGGTGGTCGGCCGCTTCGTCGAGGATGCGCAGGGTGATGTCCAGTCCATCATCGCCAGATGTCAGGCCGAGGACCGGTTCATGGCTGTATTCGGCCGGCATGGCGGCGTATTCGTCGTTGGTCACGTACGGCGGGTTGGAGACGATGAGGTCGTAGACCTCGTCCTTCACCCCCGCGAACAGGTCCGACTTCACGGCGCGCACGCGATCTTCCACGTGCTGGAAGACAATGTTCTCGTTCGCCAGCGACAGCGCGTCGTCGCTGACGTCGACCAGGTCGACCTGCCAGTCCGGGTTGTACTCGGCCATGGCGATGCCGATGCAGCCCGACCCCGTGCACAGGTCAAGCGCCCGCTCCACGTGGCGGTCGTCCAGCCAGGGCGTGAAGCGGCTCTCGATCAGCTCGGCGATGGGCGAACGCGGCACCAGGGCGCGACGGTCGCTCTTGAACTTCATCCCGGCGAACCAGGTCTCGCCAACAAGGTAGGCCACCGGCACGCGGTCGGCGATGCGCTTTTCGATCAGCGACAGCACTTTCTCACGCTCTTCCCCCACCAGCTTGCCCGCGCCATAGGCAGGCGGGATGTCCGGCGGAAGGTGCAGCGCGGCCAGGACCAGGTGTGTGGCTTCGTCGATCGGATTGTCGTGGCTATGCCCGAAAGTCAGGCCGGCGGCCGAGAAACGGCTGGCGCCGTAGCGGATGAAATCGATGATGGAGGACAGTTCGCTGGTCACGGCGGGGGCATTCGATGGGGCTGGCCCGTGAGTATAGCCGCCCAGGCCCGTCGCCTCGTGGTCTGGCACGGCTGCCGCGCACCACGACACCGTGGAGGCCGCGGCGGCGTGGTGCGCCGCGACGCTGTGGAGGCCGCCGGGCGGCACCCTCACCGCGAGCACGTCGGCCGTCCCTCCGGCGTAAGGGTAGCCGCTGCGCGGCTCATGTCTTAAGGCTTCGCCGCCTCCGGGCTCGGACGTTCGGGCGGGGGTTTCCGATTCGACATCCTGTCTCAGCGAAAACGGCCGGCCATCCATGGCCAGCCCCCTACGGGCCTTTTCCGCCCGACCGTCCTCGACCTCCTACCGCTCGCGGTGAGGGTGCCGCCCGGCGGCTGCGGAGACCGAGGCAGCGTGCGAGAAAAGCCTTCCCTGTGTGGGAGCCGCTTCAGCTGTGAACCCTCGGTGTGGCATGTGGGGAAACCTTTCCCCCTGTGGGAGCCGCTTCAGCGGCGAACCCTCGGGGTGGCTGTTGCGAAGGAGGCTTTGCGTCGCATCGTGCGGGCGGTAACCGCTCGCCTGATCACTTCAATGCCTCGTTCGCCTGGTCGAGACACTGAGGGTTCGCCGCTGAAGCGGCTCCCACAGGGGACGGCCGACGTGTTCGCGACAAGGGTGGCGGACGAGGGCTCCCCAAGCGCACAAGCGCTAACGCGAGGCCGACAG
>DATNJP010000058.1:0-3388 GCA_035603855.1 Luteibacter sp.
GAGATACCGGCTGCCGCCGCGCCCGCGCTGCCCATGTTGTTGGACATATCGAACGCACCCGCATCGGCATAGGACATGCCAGCCGCGCCACCGGCGCCGCCAGCCGCACCCGAGCCCGAACCGCCCGTGCCGGACGCGCCCGCGCCGCCGGCGCCGGCCGCACCGGCTGTCGCCGTGGCCGTACCGCCCGCGCCGCCCGTGGCCGCGCCACCCGTGGCCGATCCGGTCGCCGCACCCGAGGTGCCCGCGCCGCCCGTGCTGGCGCTTGCGCCGCCCGTGCTGGCCGTGGCGCCACCGGTTGCCGTATCGGCACCCGCACCACGTGCATTCGCCCGGCCGCCATCGCCCGAAGCGCTGCCGCCATCACCGGATCCATCGCCACCGGCCGAGGCCGTCAGGGCGCCGGCGTCGCCGCTGGAGGCGGAGCCGTCTCCACCGACAGCACCACGCGCACGTGCGTTGCCGCCATCACCGCCGGACCCGCCATCGCCGCCATACCCTTTGGCGCCGTAGCCGTCACCGCCGGATCCACCGCGTCCGCCACTGGCGTTGCCCAGGTTGCGGGCGACGTTGCCGATGTCGCTCACACCGACGTTACTGACGCTGCCGTTGAGCGTGGTGTAGGAAACGGCGTTGGTCGTATTGAACGATCCCGAGGTTGTCTTGCTGTGTGTGGAGCTATCGGCCCATGAGCGGGTCGAGCTGTCCGTGTAGGTCGAGCTGTCTGAGTACTGCACGGCAATCGATTTACGCTGTGCGCTGGCACCGGCGCCACCCGTCTGGGTGTCATCGGCCATGGCTGGCAGAGCAAATCCAATGGCGAGGCAGATCGCCGTGGCAATAAGAGTCTTACGCATGGGAGAGTCTCCTGTGAGCGACGCGAAACCCCTGTTTTTCCGGAATGACCGGACGTCCTGCCAACGCACCGGTGAAAGAACGGAGCAAATTGCGTGCCTTCGGTCGCGAATGCCGCGAGACCGTGCTCCCACGCGGGTTGCAGCGCATTTCCTTGCTGAATGAGGCACCCGTCTTGTAACGGGTGCGATACACGCCGTAACGCCACTGCGGCGGGTTTCAAAAGCCTGTCGTGACGGGTGTCCGATCGCGCTCCCATGGCCGCCGGATGGCCGTGTTGTGCGATCGCCCTTGCCGTCGGGCGCGGTTACGACGATGATTCGAACGATCGTTTGAACCGGAGCCGCCCGTGGCCTACCCGCACCTGCTCGCCCCGCTCGACCTGGGCTTCACCACCTTGCGCAATCGCGTCCTCATGGGCTCGATGCATACGGGCCTGGAAGACAAGGCTGCGGACTTCGACAAGCTGGCGGCGTTCTTCGCCGAACGCGCACGCGGCGGCGTGGGCCTCATCGTCACGGGCGGCATCGCGCCGAACATCCAGGGCTGGTTGAAGCCCATGTCGGGGACGATGTCGATGCCCTGGCATGTCGGCCGCCACCGCAAGGTCACCCGTGCGGTACACGACGAGGGCGGCAAGATCTGCATGCAGATCCTGCACGCGGGCCGTTATGCCTATCAGCCACTGTCCGTCGCGCCGTCGCGGGTCAAATCACCGATCACACCGTTTACCCCAAGGGCGCTATCGGCCCGCGGCGTCGAACGCAGCATCGACGCCTTCGTGCGCAGTGCGAAGCTCGCCCGCGACGCGGGGTACGACGGCGTCGAGGTGATGGGTTCGGAGGGTTACCTCATCAACCAGTTCCTGACGCCGCGGACCAACAAGCGCAGTGACCGCTGGGGTGGCAGCGCGGAAAACCGCATGCGTTTTCCGACCGAGATCGTGCGCCGCATGCGCGAGGCGGTGGGCAAGGATTTCATCATCGTTTACCGGCTATCGATGCTCGACCTCGTCGACGAATCGCAGTCGTGGACGGATATCGTCACCCTCGGCAAGGCCATCGAGGCAGCGGGCGCGACGATCATCAACACCGGCATCGGCTGGCACGAGGCGCGCATCCCCACCATCGTCACGAGCGTGCCGCGCGGTGCCTTTACCTGGGTGACGCGGCGCATGAAGGGCGAAGTGGGCATTCCGCTGGTGACCACCAACCGCATCAACATGCCGGATGTCGCCGAACGCATCCTCGCCCAAGGCGACGCCGACATGGTGTCCATGGCGCGGCCGCTGTTGGCCGACCCCGAGTGGGTGAACAAGGCCCGCGCGCTGCGGCCCGAATCGATCAACACCTGCATCGCCTGCAACCAGGCCTGCCTCGACCATGTGTTCGAGAACCGCCGTGCCTCCTGCATGGTGAACCCGCGTGCCTGCCACGAGACGGAACTGAACATACGCCCCGCGACGGCGAAGAAGCGCGTCGCGGTAGTGGGCGCCGGCCCCGCTGGCCTGGCGGCGGCCACGACCCTCGCCGAGCGCGGACATGCGGTCACGTTGTTCGACCGCGCGAACGTCATCGGCGGCCAGTTCAACATGGCCAGGCGCATACCGGGAAAAGAAGAATTCAGCGAGACGCTGCGCTATTTCGACCATCGCCTGGATGCCACCGGCGTGGAACGTCGCCTCGGCGTGGATGCCACCGTCGACACGCTTGCGGGTGGCGGCTTCGACACCGTGATCCTTGCGACCGGCGTGCTGCCGCGCGCGTTGCAACTTCCCGGGGCCGACCATCCCAAGGTGCTCAGCTATCTGGACGTGTTGCACGGCGACGCGCCCGTCGGCAGGAAGGTGGCGATCATCGGCGCGGGTGGCATCGGCTTCGACGTGGCCGAATTCCTGAGCGAGGCCGCGCCGTCACCCACGACGGACATCGCGCGATGGACGAAGGAATGGGGCGTCGACATGAGCATGGCGACACCGGGCGGCCTCATGCCCGCGCAACCGGAAAAGCCGGAGCGGCAGATCTGGCTGCTCCAGCGCACGGCGGGACGTCCGGGCGCAAGGCTCAACAAGACCTCGGGCTGGGTGCATCGCGCCACGCTGAAGAACAAGCGGGTGCAGATGATCGGCGGCGTGGGTTACGAACGCATCGACGATGCGGGATTGCATGTCGTCGTCGATGGGCAGGCGCAGGTGCTCGACGTCGACAACGTGATCGTCTGCGCGGGCCAGGAGCCGAACCGCGAATTGCATGACGCGCTGGTGGCGCGTGGTGTCGATGTTCGCCTCGTCGGTGGCGCGGATGTGGCGGCGGAACTGGACGCCAAACGGGCCATCGACAAGGCGACCCGCCTGGCGGCGGTGCTGTAGGGCCGGTGCTTTGTGTGCTTTATGAGCTTTGTGTGTGTTGTGTGCTTCGTGTGTTTTATGAGCTCTATGTGGGAGCCGATTTATCGGCGATGGCTTCACGGCATCGCCGCTTCGTTGGCTTTTCGCCGCTGAAGCGGCTCCCACAGTAGAGCCCGAAGCGGCTCA
>DATNJP010000059.1:0-4541 GCA_035603855.1 Luteibacter sp.
AAGACAGCCGACGAGACCGGCGATGCCGGCGTTGATATGCACGACGGTGCCGCCCGCGAAATCGAGCACGCCCAGGTCACCGAGGAACGAACCCGGGCCGCCCCAGACCATGTGGGCGATGGGCAGGTAGACCACCGTGAACCACAGCGCGGTGAAGACCAGCAGCGCGGAGAACTTCATGCGTTCCGCGATGGCGCCGACAATGAGGGCCGGCGTGATGATCGCGAAGGTCATCTGGAACATGACGAACACCGCTTCGGGCACGGTGTTGTAGAGGCTGTCGGGTTTCAGGCCGGCGAGCATCGCGTGGCTGAAGCCGCCGACGAACGAGTGGATGTCCGTGTGGCCGGCGGACATGCCGGTGTTGTCGAACGCCACCGAGTATCCGTAGACCACCCAGAGGATGGTGACGAGCGCGGTGATGGCGAAGCACTGCATGAGGACCGACAGCAGGTTCTTCGCGCGGACCATGCCGCCGTAGAAGAGCGCGAGGCCGGGGATCGTCATCAGCAGGACGAGCATCGTCGCCGTGAGCATCCAGGCGGTGTCGCCGGAGTCGGGCTTCGCGGGCGCCGCCGCTTGTGCGAGGGCGGAGCAGGCAAGGAGGGCGGCGGTTACGAGCGCCGGGACGGCGAACCTGCGGCGGGGATCAGAGCGCATCGGCGTCGACCTCCTGGGTGCGGATACGGATGGCTTGCTCGAGGTCGATCACGAAGATCTTGCCGTCGCCGATCTTGCCGGTGCGGGCGGCGTTGGTGATGGCTTCGATGGCCCGCTCGGCCTGATCGTCGGTTACGGCGATTTCGACCTTCAGCTTGGGCAGGAAATCGACGACGTATTCGGCCCCGCGATACAACTCCGTGTGGCCATGCTGCCGCCCGAAGCCCTTCACCTCGGTCACCGTCATGCCCTGGACCCCCACCTCGGCCAGGGCCTCGCGGACATCGTCCAGCGTGAAGGGCTTGATGATCGCGTTGATCCACTTCATGCCGCGGTTCCCCTTGGGTTTTATTGGTTTGGGGGAAGGGAGCAGGATGCGTGCCAGCGGGCGGCAGGCCTTGTGCGGTGCGGCATTTGAGGGGCAGGCGCGTTGCGGGGCTTTGTTTCGCACCAACATGGTCTTAGAAAATGCACCATCATGGTGCGGACTGGCCGAGTCCCAAGCTGCCGATCCCTGAGTAGGTCGGCTGTTTGTGGGAGCCGCTTCAGCGGCGATGGGTGCTTGCCGAAAACTGGCCCGCTGCCGCGGGATCGCCGCTGAAGCGGCTCCCACATCGGCTCCCACAACTTTGCGGCATTGCGCTGCGGTGCAGAAATCAGTACCATTTTGGTCCGGTATTGACGAATCCCCTTCCCCCATGCTCCGTGTCAGCCGATTGACCGACTACGCGACGGTGGTGATGACCTGCATCGCCGCGCACCCTGCCGACGTTCTGAGCACCGCCCAGATCGCCGAAGAGGCGCGCCTGGAGTTGCCCACCGTATCCAAGCTGCTGAAGCTGCTGGGCCACGCGGGGCTGGTGGAATCGTTTCGTGGGGTCAACGGTGGCTACCGCCTGGCGCGGCCGGCGGAGGCGATCAGCCTGGCCGACATCGTCGAGGCGATGGAAGGCCCCATCGGCATGACCGAGTGCAGCGTGGCCCAGGGCCATTGCGATCGACAGTCCCAGTGCGGGGTCAGCGAGAGCTGGCGCTCCGTGTCGGGCGCGATCGGTGGCGTGCTGCGCGGCATGACCCTGGCACAGATGCTTGCCGGGCGCCCGACGGCGCCGGCGACGGACGCGGCACCCGCCGCGCAGGCAAACGCATGAACGAGAGTGAACACATGACACGCGACGTGGCAGCCCCGGTGCGCGACAACGCCGAAGTCGAAGCGGCCCTCAACCGCCGTTACGAAGCCGGTTTCGTCACCGACATCGAATCCACCAGCCTGCCGCCGGGCCTGAGCGAGGACATCGTCCGCCAGCTCTCGGCGATCAAGCAGGAGCCGGAGTGGATGACGGAGTGGCGCCTGGCTGCGTATCGCCACTGGCTGACGATGCCGGAGCCCGATTGGGCCAAGCTCGACATCGCTCCCATCGACTACCAGTCGGTGAGCTACTACTCGGCGCCGAAGGCCGGCCCGAAGTCGCTCGACGAGGTGGACCCGAAGCTTCTCGAAACCTATGAAAAGCTCGGTGTGCCGTTGCACGAGCGCGCGAAGCTGGCCGGCGTGGCCGTCGATGCCGTGTTCGACTCGGTCTCGGTCGGCACCACGTTCCGCAAGGAACTGGCCGAAGCCGGCGTCATCTTCTGCTCCATGTCCGAGGCGATCCGCGAGCACGGCGACCTCGTGCGCCAGTACCTCGGCAGCGTCGTGCCCACGGGCGACAACTACTTCGCCGCACTGAACTCGGCGGTGTTCTCCGATGGCAGCTTCGTATTCATCCCCAAGGGTGTGCGCTGCCCGATGGAACTGTCCACGTACTTCCGCATCAACGCGATCAACACGGGGCAGTTCGAACGCACCCTGATCATCGCGGAGGACGATGCCTACGTGTCGTACCTGGAAGGCTGCACGGCGCCCATGCGCGACGAGAACCAGCTGCACGCCGCGGTGGTCGAGCTGGTGGCGCTCGAGCGCGCGCAGATCAAGTACTCCACCGTGCAGAACTGGTATCCCGGCGACGAGAACGGCGTCGGCGGCATCTACAACTTCGTGACCAAGCGCGGCGACTGCCGTGGCGCGGACTCCAAGATCTCCTGGACGCAGGTGGAAACCGGTTCGGCGATCACCTGGAAGTATCCCAGCTGCGTGCTGCGCGGCGACCGCTCGGTGGGCGAGTTCTACTCGGTGGCCCTGACTCACCATCGCCAGCAGGCCGACACCGGCACCAAGATGATCCACATCGGCAAGGGCACCAAGTCGAAGATCGTCGCCAAGGGCATCAGCGCCGGCCGCAGCTCGAACAGCTACCGCGGACTGGTGAAGATCGAGAAGGGCGCCGACGGCGCACGCAACTACACGCAGTGCGACTCCCTGCTCATCGGCAAGAAGTGCGGCGCGCACACCTTCCCGTACATGGAAGTGAAGAACCCCAGCGCGATCGTCGAGCACGAGGCCACCACCTCGAAGATCTCCGACGACCAGCTGTTCTATTGCCTCTCGCGCGGTATTGGCGAGGAAGACGCCGTGTCGATGATCGTCGACGGCTTCTGCAAGCAGGTGTTCCGCGAGCTGCCGATGGAATTCGCCGTCGAAGCCAAGAAGCTGCTCGAGGTTTCCCTCGAAGGCGCCGTGGGCTGACGATGGGCATCATCGGTTCCGCCCCGGGTCTCACCGACCTGCGCGTCCTGCTCGCCGCACTGGATCCGGAGATCGATCCGGTGCCGAAGCGGTTCCTGCACGTGTCCCACGAGAAGGCGCGCGAGCGCATGCTCGATGCGCTGATGATGTTCCGGGAAGCCGAAGGCACCACGCTGATCGTCGATGTCGAGAACGACGATTCGCAAGGCGAGCGCATGCTCTGGGCGCGCATCACGTTGCGCGTGCAGTCCAGCCTTACCGCGGTCGGCATGATGGCCGCCGTCTCCGCCGCGCTCGCGAAGCGCGGCATTCCCTGCAACCCCGTATCCGCGTTCCTGCACGATCACATCTTCGTGCCTTGGGACCGCCGCGACGACGCGCTGGACGCGCTATCGCACCTCACGCCCTGATTGGACAGCGACGCCATGCACATGCTCAAGATCGACAACCTCCATGCCCGTGTCGAAGGCAAGGAGATCCTCAAAGGCCTTTCGCTCGAGGTGAAGCCCGGCGAAGTGCACGCCATCATGGGGCCTAACGGCGCGGGCAAGTCCACGCTCGGCAACGTGCTGGCCGGCCGCGACGGCTACGAGGTCAGCGAAGGTTCCGTCAGCTTCGACGGCCGCGACCTGCTGGCCCTGGAGCCGGAAGAACGCGCGGCGGTGGGCATCTTCCTCGCCTTCCAGTATCCGGTGGAAATCCCGGGCGTGAACAACACCTATTTCCTGCGCGCCGCCCTGAACGCGCAGCGCAAGTTCCGTGGTGAGGACGAACTGGACTCGATGCGTTTCCTCAAACTGGTTCGCGAGAAGCTGAAAGTGATGCAGATCTCCGACGAACTGCTCCATCGCGCCGTGAACGAGGGTTTCTCCGGTGGCGAGAAGAAGCGCAACGAGATCTTCCAGATGGCCGTGCTCGAACCGAAGCTCGCCATCCTCGACGAGACCGACTCTGGCCTCGACATCGACGCACTGAAGCAGGTGGCCGAGGGCGTCAACGCGCTGCGCTCGCCCGACCGTTCGTTCGTCATCGTGACCCATTACCAGCGCCTGCTCGACTACATCGAACCGGACTTCGTGCACGTGCTTGCCGGCGGCCGTATCGTCGAGAGCGGCGACAAGAACCTTGCCCTGAAGCTGGAAGAACAGGGTTACGCATGGCTTGCCGATACGCACCCTGAACTGCGCAAGGCCGACCTCGCCGGAGCGCCGGCATGAGCAACGCGCCGTCCCCGTTCGTGCGGGCGGCACTGGAC
>DATNJP010000060.1:0-2222 GCA_035603855.1 Luteibacter sp.
GGCACGAAGAAGCTGCGCAACATCGGCTCGGACCTGGGCGGTGCCATGCGCGACTTCAAGAAGGGTCTCGACGGCGACGAAGAGGCCAAGGCCGCTCGCGAGCGCGAGGAAAAGCTGCGGGCGGATCCGCCGGCGTCCACCCAGGTGCCGCCGGTCCATAGCGAGACGAGCGAGCCGCGCGACCGCGGTCAGTGATCCTGGCGGCGTCATGATCGACATCAGCCTAGGCAAGCTGCTGCTGCTCGCGGTGGTGGCCCTCATCGTGCTCGGTCCCGAGCGCCTTCCCCATGCCGCGCGGACAGCGGGCGCCCTGCTGCGCCGCATCCGCAACGGCTGGGAAAGCGTGCGCACCGAGGTCGAGCGCGAAATCCAGGCCGAGGAGATCAAGCGCACCTTGCGCGAGACCGCCGACAACGCCCGCGCCGCCCAGACCAGCGTCAGCGAGAACATCCGCGCCGCCACCGCCGATATCCGTGGTACCGGCGAGCGCGTCCGCGATACCTTCACTGAAACACAGACGGCGCGCGCCGAGGGCCGCGAGCCCGATCCCGCGCTCGACATGCTCCCGCTGAAGCACGGCGAGCCGACGCCGTCCGGGAACGAAACGCATGACCGCACGTGAGCCCGATCCGTCGCCCGAAGACGTGGTCGAAGAGGGCCTGTTCACCCACCTGATGGAGCTGCGGACACGGTTGCTTCGCGCGATCGTGGTGTTGCTGCTGGTGCTGCTGGCGCTGGTGCCGTTCGCGAACCACCTGTACGCCGAACTCGCGAAGCCCCTGGTCGAGCGGATGCCGCAAGGTGCTCACCTGATCGCCACGGAAGTGGCGAGCCCGTTCGTCACGCCCTTGAAGCTGGCTTTCTTCGTCGCGCTGTTCATCAGCATGCCGATGATCCTCTACCAGCTCTGGTCCTTCGTGAGTCCCGGCCTGTACCGTCACGAGAAGCGCCTGGCCCGCCCCTTGCTGGTCGCCTCGCTCGTGCTGTTCTATTCGGGCTGCGCGTTCGCCTATTTCGTCGTGCTGCCGGCGGCGTTCAAGTTCCTCAATGCCGTCACGCCCGAAGGCGTGGCGATGATGACGGACATCACGCACTACCTCGATTTCGTGATGCTGATGTTCTTCGCCTTCGGCCTGTGCTTCGAAGTGCCCGTGGCCGTGGTGATCCTCGCCGCGATCGGCATCGTCGACGCCGAGAAGCTCAGCAAGGGGCGCGGTTACGCCGTCGTCGGCTCGTTTGCCATCGCCGCCTTCATCACGCCACCCGATCTCCTTTCCATGATCATGCTCGCCGTGCCGATGTGCCTGCTCTATGAGCTGGGACTGCTTGCGGTACGCTTCCTGCTGAAACCACCCGCCACGGAGTAAATCCATGGGCGACTCGGTCGCTTGGCTTGCGGTCAAGGGGAAGGGCGGCGACGAAGTGCGTACCGCGCTCGACCTGGTGCGCAACGAGCAGGTCGCGAGTCATCCCCGCCGCGGGTTTTCCATCGCCTTGCCGAACGGCTGGTTCGTCGTCGTCACGCGCTTCGCCGCGCCCCTGATCGCCGACGACGACATGCGCCGCCTGTCGCGCGGTTGCGTCGTGGTCACCTGCGAATACGACGAGCACGTGATGGTCAGTTCGTCCACGTGCTACGTCAACGGCATCCGCAACTGGCGCGCGGAGCACGATGGGCAGCAGGACGACACACGTCACCTGTCCACCAGCGGAAGCCTTCCCGCGGCCTTCGACGCGATCCACGCGCGCATCGAAGCGATGCAGGATGCCGCCGACGCCGAAGGCGATGATATCGATCACTACTACTCGCTGCCGATCGAGCTGGCGCAAAGCGTGACCACGTTCCATGCGGATCTTCCGGCATCCGCGTACGGCGCGCCCCATTGCGAGGGCTGGACGCTGGCCGAGGCGACCGCCATCACGCCGGTCGATCCCGATCTGCCGCGCAAGGTGCGCAAGGCCGTCGAAAAAGCCTCGCGGCCGTGGTGGAAGTTGTGGTGATCAGCGCGTGCAGCCAGGCTTGCTGGTGTGGGAGCCGCTTCAGCGGCGATCCCGCGGCAGCGGGCCAGCTCTCCGCAAGCACCCATCGCCGCTGAAGCGGCTCCCACATCGATGCGCAAGGCCGTCGAGAAAGCCTCGCGGCCGTGGTGGAAGTTGTGGTGATCAACGCGTGCAGCCAGGCTTGCTGCTGTGGGAGCCGCTTCAGCGGCGATCCCGCGGCG
>DATNJP010000061.1:0-2870 GCA_035603855.1 Luteibacter sp.
CGCCTTGCGCAAGCTCGGCCTGTGCGCTGGCATCACGAACGCGCGTTACGTGACCACCACGGAGGTCTATCCGGACAGCCCGCGGGCCACGCCGCAGCAGTGCAACGAGGCACAGGTGGCAGCGGTACGGGCGGCGTTCGACTATGCGCTGGCGCATCGGGCCGAGAAAGCGTCAGGGAGCGCGGTGTAGGAGTTCCAGCACTTGACGCGACCTTGATCAACGCGGCTAGCATCGGCGATCCGCTCAGGGGAAACGACCGATGACCGCTCGCCGCCGCACCATGCTCGCGCTGTCGCTGGGCATCCTGTTCGCCGCTACCGCCGCGCACGCCGCCGATAACGATTCGGCACGCTGGAAACGGGAGGCCAAGGGGGTTTCCATCGTTCGCGACGACTGGGGCATCGCGCATGTCCACGGCAAGCGCGACGCGGATGCGGTGTTCGGCATGGCGTACACGCAGGCCGAGGATGACTTCAACCGCGTCGAGACGAACTACCTCACGTCTCTGGGGCGCACAGCCGAGGCCGAAGGCGAATCCGCGCTCTGGCAGGATCTGCGGCAGAAACTGTTCATCGATCCGGTTACGTTGAAAGCGGATTACGTCCGCAGTCCAGCCTGGTTGAAGGCGCTCATGGACGCGTGGGCGGATGGCCTCAACTACTACCTCGCCACGCATCCAGACGTGCACCCGCGGGTTATCACGCACTTCGAACCCTGGATGGCGCTGAGCTTCAGTGAAGGAAGCATCGGCGGCGATATCGAGCGTATCAAGACCGCCGACCTGCAGACGTTCTACGGCAAGGATCCCGCGGGCGCGCTGGCCCAGTTCGTGCCGCCGTCGAGCTGGTGGGAGCCGACAGGCTCGAACGGCATCGCCATCGCGCCGAAGCTCACGGCCGACGGCCACGCCTTGCTGCTGATCAATCCGCATACCTCGTTCTTTTTCCGTTCCGAATTGCAGATGTCGAGCGACGAAGGCCTCGATGCGTACGGCGCGGTGACCTGGGGCCAGTTCTTCATCTACCAGGGTTTCAACAAGCACATCGGCTGGATGCATACCTCTACCGGTGCCGATGTGGTCGACGAGTTCGCGGAAACCGTCGAGCGCAAGGACGGCAAGCTGTTCTATCGCTACGGCAAGGAACAGCGGCCCGTGACGACCCGCGAAATCGTGGTGCCGGTACGCACGGCGGATGGTTCGCTGGCTGAGCGACGCTTCACGGTCTACACCACGCATCATGGTCCCATCGTGCGTTCGGAAGGTGGCAAGTGGATCGCCGTCGCGCTGATGAACAAGCCGCTGGAAGCCTTGCAGCAGAGCTGGCTGCGCACCAAGGCCAACGATTATGCGGCCTACATGAAGGTGGCCGAGTTCAAGGCGAACTCGTCGAACAACACCATCTACGCGGACGACAAGGGCAACATCGCCTACCTGCATCCGCAGTTCATCCCGAATCGCGACGACCGTTTCGACTATACGAAGCCCGTCGATGGCAGCGATCC
This sequence comes from Luteibacter sp., assembly GCA_035603855.1. GTDB lineage: Bacteria > Pseudomonadota > Gammaproteobacteria > Xanthomonadales > Rhodanobacteraceae > Luteibacter. The sequence continues at coordinate 1,505 of DATNJP010000061.1, forward strand.
GGCCACGGACTGGAAGGGCTTGCTGCCGTTGGACAAGGCACCGCACCTGTTCAATCCGCCGACCGGATGGATCTTCAACACCAATGACTGGCCGTATTCAGCCGCAGGTCCGGACAGTCCGAAGCAGGCGGATTACCCGCGCTACATGGATGCCGTGGGCGAGAATCCACGAGGGCTGCATGCGACGCGCGTGCTGACCGGCAGGCACGATTTCACGCTGGCCTCGCTGATCGACGCGGCGTTCGATCCATACCTGCCCGCCTTCGCGCGCCAGCTACCGATCCTGATCGCGGACTACGACGCGTTGCCCGCCAGCGATCCGTTGAAGCGAAAGCTGGCGGGTCCGGTGGGGCTGCTGCGTACGTGGGATTACCGCTGGGGCATCGCTTCCATGCCAACGTCGCTCGCTGTTTTCTGGGGTGACATCCTATGGGACAAAGCGAGCAAACTCGACACCGCCGAAGGCCTGTCGGTCTACGACGTGATGGCCGAGAAAGCGGGGCCGCAGGCACGCCTGAACGCCCTCGTGGAAGCGGCGGACCGGCTGGAGAAGGACTTCGGCAGCTGGGGCGTGCCATGGGGCGAGGTCAACCGTTACCAGCGCGTCGATGGCGCGATCAAGCAGCACTTCGACGATGCGAAACCAAGCATCCCCGTGCCGTTCACCTCGTCGCGCTGGGGCTCGCTGGCCTCGTTCGGCGCGCACCGCTGGCCCGGCACGAAACGGTATTACGGCACCAGCGGCAACAGCTTCGTCGCCGTCGTGGAGTTCGGCGACAAGGTGCGTGCGCGGGCCATCACGGCAGGCGGTGAAAGCGGCGATCCATCGTCGAAGCATTTCAACGACGAGGCCGAGCGCTACACCACCGGCAATCTGCGCAAGGTGTACTTCTGGCCCGAAGAGCTCGAAGGACATGTCGAGCGTTCGTATCACCCGGGCGAGTGATTGCTCGCCGCGGCCACGATCTTGATGAGGGGAGGGTGTCGAATGAGTAAGGGATGGTCACGCGCATGGGTCGCGCTGGTCGGTGTCGCGGCATGCGTGGCCGCCATGGCGGCGGATGCGCCGTCGACGGGTGAAAAGCCGGCGGACCATGCCTGGCTTCTGAAAGCCGACCGCGTCTTCGACGCACGCGACGAGCAGACCCACGCCGGCTGGGTGGTGCTTGTGCAAGGCGGCAAGATCGTCGATGTGGGTCCCGTCGCGAAGGTATCCGCACCATCGGGCACGCAGACCATCGATCTGCCGGGCACCACGTTGCTGCCGGGCCTGATCGACGCCCACTCGCATGTCTTCCTGCATCCGTACAACGAGACGTTGTGGAACGACCAGGTGTTGAAAGAGACACTAGCGTTCCGCACGGTG
>DATNJP010000062.1:0-17208 GCA_035603855.1 Luteibacter sp.
CGTGTTCGCGACAAGGGTGGCGGACGAGGGCTCCCCGCCACGCACGAGCGCTAACGCGAGGCCGCAAGGCGAGCCCGCAAACAAACAAAGCAAAGACTACCCCACGGACCTCTCACCCATCCCACCTTCAGACGAAGCCACCTTAGCCGCACGTCGCGCAGACAACCACTGAATGAGCCGCTTACCAGCCGTCTGCCCCGGCACCTCGACAAAATGATAAGTCAGGGTCGAGATCAAGACGGTACCCGCCAAGGCGATGACCACGGTCGCCACGAAATACAGGTCGGGGCTGAGGTGGTCGCCCGCGTGGACTTTCGCCAGGAGCTTGCGTGCGACCTGGAGCATGAAGAAGTGCGTGAGGTAGCCGCTGAAGCTGATCTTGCCGATGTGCTGCAAGGGGCGGTTTACCAGCCAGCGGTAGGGCTGCCTGTAGAGGCACAGGGCCAGCAACGCGAAGGCGGCGCCGTAAAGGAAGACGGCGCGCGGATCGTCGAGCAGCTGCGGCGTGAGCAGGAGGATGAGTGCCGCCAGGGTGAACCAGCACGCGATGCGGACGCGGCTGCCTTCGCGGAAATAGGTTGTGAGGCGGCCTGCCTGTCCGAACAGCACGAAATACGTGCAGATGCCGAACAGGAAGATCGGCAATTGGTTGGGCAACCAGACGAACGCGAAGCGTTCCCAGAGTTCGTTGTCGTCGATGGGTGCGTGATGCAACAGGTACGGCCAGGACACGATGTCGACCAGCAGGAGGATTAACAGCGCAGCGCAGGCGCGCGGGAAGTTGCGCAGGCCCAGGAAGACCAGGGGGAAGACGATGTAGAACGACATCTCCACGCCGATCGACCAGCCGCCGGGAACGACATCGTTGGCACCGAGCAGCCAGGCCGGATTCCAGCCGTTCGTGAAACTCAGGGTGCCGAGGATCGTGCCCCACGGCGGCATCGGTTGCCCCTTCAGCAGGACGGGCGCGACACAGTAGACGCCGAAGGCCAGGTAGAACATCGGCGCGATGCGAAAAAGACGGCGCACGTAGAAATTCAGCCATGGCGTCGCCTCGTTGCTGCGCTTTCCGGCGGAAAGGAACAGGGTCAGTGCGCTGACCACGAAGAACAGCTGCACGCCGCGCGCACCTTGCTCGGCGTAGCGGCTGAGCCACGGCGACATCAGCGCGCCGTGGCCCATCGCCTGGTAGATTTCCACGTTGCGCTGAGCGTGGCTGACCAGCACGCCGATGATCGCGATGCCGCGCAAGGCATCGATGAAATCGAGCTGGATCTTCGGCTGGGCCTGCATCGTCAGAAGCGTGGCTGGCGATGCCATTGCCACGCGCTGGCAAGAATGTCGTCCAGCAGCGCGATATGCGGTTGCCAGCCAAGCCGTTGACGGGCTTTCAGGCTGGACGCCACGAGGGTCGCGGGATCGCCGGGACGTCGTGGCGCGATCTGGTGGGGCACGGGGCGGCCCGTGACCCGTTCGGCGGCGGCGATCACCTCGCGCACGCTGAAGCCTTCGCCGTTGCCGAGGTTGAAGGTGAAGGCGCCCTCGTGCTCTTCGAGGTACTCCACGGCTAGCAGGTGGGCCGATGCCAGATCGTTCACGTGGATATAGTCGCGGACGCAGGTGCCATCGCGCGTGTCGTAGTCGTCGCCGAACACCTTCAGCGCGGCGCCCTGCCCCAGGATGGCCTTCAGTACATTGGGAATGAGGTGGGTCTCGGGGTTGTGCGCCTCGCCGATCGACGCCGACGGATCGGCACCCGCCGCGTTGAAATAACGCAGCGCCACCGAGCGCAGGCCATAGGCACGGGCCGCATCGCCGAGAACCCGCTCGATCATCAGCTTGCTCTGGCCGTACGGATTGATCGGGTCGGTGGGATGCGACTCGTCGATGGTGTCGGAAATCGGGTGACCGAACACCGCGGCGGTGGACGAGAACACCAGCTTCTGGATGCCGGCCTCGCGCATGGCGGCGAGCAGGACGAGCGTGTTGCCGACGTTGTTGCGGTAGTACTGATAGGGATCGATAACGGATTCGCCCACCAGCGATCGAGCACAGAAATGGATCACGGCGTCGAAACGATGCGTCGCGAACAGACGCCATAGGGTGACCGCGTCGCCGATATCACCGTGGACGAACGGAACGCCTTCGTCCACGGCGTCACGATGACCCGTCGACAGGTCGTCATAGACGACCACTTCATGCTGGTTCGCGATCAGGTATCGCACCATGTGCGAGCCTACGTAACCCGCGCCGCCACAGATCAGAAACTTCAAGCTGAGCCCCAGTTCACGATGGAAAATTGGATCGGGATCGATAAGGGCTTCCCTAGTTCGCCTCTTCGCTGACAGGCGTCGCCGTGGGCATGACCGCCGCCGCGGCTACTGCCGGAGCCGCCGCGGGTGCCTCGCTGTGGACGAAGCCCTTGAAGATCGTCAGGAAGATGATGCGAAGGTCGAAGGCCAGCGACCAATGGTTGATGTAGTAGAGGTCGTACTCGATGCGCTTGACCAGGTCGGTGTCGCCGCGCCATCCGTTGATCTGTGCCCAGCCGGTGATGCCCGCCTTGACCAGGTGCTTGTGCATGTAACCCGCGATCTCGCCCTTGAACTTCTCGACGAACATCGGACGTTCCGGGCGCGGGCCGACGATGGACATGTCGCCGCGGAGCACGTTGATGAACTGGGGCAGCTCGTCGAGGCTGGTCTGCCGAATGAACCGGCCGAACCGCGTGGTGGTCTTCGCCTGCGCGTTGCCCCACTGCACGCTCTTGTTCTTCTCCATGTCCACGGGCATGGAGCGGAACTTCAGCATCTCGAATTCCTTGCCGTCCAGGCCCACGCGCAGCTGTCGATACAGCACCGGGCCGGGGCTGGAAAGCTTTACACCAATGGCGAGCGCGAGCATCAGCGGGCTGATCATCAGCAGGATCGCGCCTGCGATGAGGCGGTCTTCAAAGCCCTTCAAAATCCATGCATGGCCGAGCAAGGGACTCTCGCGCAGCGTGACCAGGGGTACGCCGGCGAAGTCCTCCATCTTGTGGTTGATCAACTGGCGACCGAGCATGTCCGGCACGAACTTCACCGTCAGCACGCGCTGGTCCATGCGGTCGAGTACGTAGTTGATCGCGCGGTTCGCGCTCACGGGCAGCGCGACCAGCACCTGGTCAAACTCGCCGCGGTCGAGGATCGCATCAAGATTCTGCAACGAACCGGCAAGGGGTACGCCGCGCGGCACGCCGTGATCGTGGCTGGTTTTCACGTAAGCCGTGATCTTCATGCCGAGGCGGCGGTTGGCATCCACTTGCTCGATCATGTGAATGCCCGCGTCGGTCGCACCGATCAGCAGGCAGCGCTTCATGCCGATGTCGTGGCGATGCAGGTAGCGCAGCGCCATGACGGCGATTAGCCGTATAGACGCCATAAGCGCGAGGCCGATAAAGAACGTCATCGCCACCCAGGCGCGCGAGTAGAGTTCGCCGACTTTCAACACGTAGCCCAGTGCAATGAGCCCCGTGAAGGCCACCGCCCACGATGCTGCAATGCAGAAATACTGGCTGAGCGGACGCTCTCCCAGGGGCTGCTCGTACACGCGGAAAGCGACCGAGGCGGCCAGGGTCATGAGGAGCAGAAGGACGAGCGCCACCGCGTACACGCTGTTCATCTGGAGCGTGTCGAACCGCGCGAAATAGGCTACGTAAGCCGCTGCGACCGCACAAAGCGGGTCGCTCGCTCGCAGTTCAAGATCCAATAACGCATTGAATTTTGTCAGTTGCATGACAGGTACCTTCTGCGGACGCTACTGCCACCGGCCTTGCCGGACTGCCCAGGTACGTGCCCCCCGTAGGATGGAGTTGCCCTTTCCTCGGACACACTCCCACCCAACACGTCTATTGATCGAGCCCGATGAACGACTGGGCCCTAGTGGCTGAGTGCTCGCACTCGCCTCTTCGATAATGCATGCTGCAACGCGACGAAAAACGGGGCAATGCGTCAACCGAGAATCTGCGGGACGTGTCACAAAAACAGCTGTCTGCGCGCACCGTTCAGCTGTTTGCCTTGACCATCGACGATAGTTGGCAGTGAATGAAAGACGCGCTGCATGCAATGCACGCTTAGCTGAACACGTTCATGAACGCATTCATGAATACAGCGCACATCGATCCCATTCGCACGGAGACAACGACTGTGAGACGTTTACTTTTCGCCTGCATCGCTCTTGCCGTGAGCGCTCCGCTCTGGGCGCAGAACCAACCAGCATCGAACGATGCGAACACACCCAACGCTGCACCGAATGGTCAGCAAACACCACGAATCGCGACTTCAAACCAGGCACGCCAGGCGGCCCATGGCGCGCTTGCCCCGGCCCGCGTCGGCGCAGGCACGGCAGCGATGGCGGCCGCGACGGGCGCTACCGCCAACGATGCCAACGGTACCGGCAACGATGGAACGGGTGGCACCGGCGGTACTGGTGGTACGGGAGGAACCGGTGGCACCGGCGGCACGGGAGGTACGCATTGACGATCATGCACGGACGTCTGGACGTCTAACTGAACGCAAGTATTCCTGAGCCGTTAATGTTCGATCGGTTTAAGTACGTCGATGGCCCCGCAGCCAGACGGCGCCTCGACTGAAGGATTCCGTACACAATGAAGTTCCTGCCGACTCTCGGTCTGGCCGGGTGCTGTCTGTTCCTGAACGCATGCATCCTGGCACCCGGCCAGCACATGAAAACCGGCGAATTGAATGACAAGCAGAGCGCGACGGGCAGTCGTTACCAATTGGTGCCCATCACGCCGAAGCTGATCGCCATGGACCATGCCAGCGCGAGCATGCCCGGCATCGATCCCGCCCTGACGGCCTACCAGCCCGATTCCTACCGGATCGGACCTGGCGATTCGCTGTACATCACGGTCTGGGAGCACCCGGAGCTGACCTCACCCGCGGGCTCGCAACAGCAGACGGCCGCGAATGGCCGCCTCGTCCGCTCCGACGGCACCCTGTTTTATCCGTACGTGGGGTTGCTGAAGGCATCTGGCCTCACGGTCGAGGAATTGCGCACGGCCATCACCGACCGCCTGACCAAGTACGTGGAGAAGCCGCAGGTCGACATCAGCATCGTGGGCTATGCCAGCCAGCGCGTGACGCTGAGCGGCGCCTTCGTGAAGACCGATCCGCAGAACATCACGGTCACCCCGCTGACCCTTGCACAGGCGGTGGGTGTCGCGGGCGTCAATGCGCAACTGGCGGATCTCTCCGACGTGGTCCTGCGCCGCGACAACCGGGAATACCACCTGGACCTCGATGCACTGTCGCACGCGCAGCAAGGCCCGCAGGACATCTACCTCAAGGGCGGAGACAGCATCTACCTGCCCTACAACGACCGCCACGAGGCTTATGTGCTCGGCGAAGTGCTGCGGCCCCAGGCGATTTCGTTCAAGACCAGCGACCTGAGCCTCACCCAGGCGCTTGGCCGCTCCGGCGGCCTCAATCAAACCAGCTCCAGCGGCAAGTCGGTCTATGTGATTCGCGGCGTCGAAGACATGGAAAAGGCACCGGCGACGATCTACCAACTGGATAACACATCGCCTTCCGCGTACGCGGTTGCCGCGCAGTTCTCCGTCAAGCCGGGCGACGTGATCTACGTCGGGCCTGCCGGCATCACCCGTTGGAATCGCTTCCTCAGCCAACTGCTCCCACTGTCCGGCCTGATCAGCAATGCGGCCAATGCGCAATACGACCTGGACCGCGATCGCCAGCTCTAGACAAGCTCCGCTGGCCCACTTATCCATGCTAAACAGGCGACACAGATGAAGGTCACTATTTTCGGCACCGGTTACGTTGGACTGGTCACCGGCGCTTGCCTCGCGGAAATGGGCAACCACGTGGTCTGCGTGGACGTCGACCAGGCCAAGGTCGACGGCTTGCGCAACGGCGTCATTCCCATCTTCGAGCCGGGCCTCGAGCCCATCGTCAAGCGCAACTATGCCTCCGGGCAGCTCGATTTCACCACTGATCCCGGACCGGCGATCACGCACGGCGAAATCATCTTCATCGCCGTCGGCACGCCTCCCGACGAGGATGGCAGCGCCGACCTGAAATATGTCCTGAGCGTCGCACGCACCATTGGCCAGCACCTGGACCGCTACGCCGTCATCGTGAACAAGTCCACCGTGCCCGTCGGCACGGCCGACCGCGTGGCCGACGCCGTGCGCGGAGTGCTCGGCGAGCGCGGAAGCAACGCCGAGTTCGACGTCGTTTCCAATCCTGAATTCCTGAAGGAAGGCGATGCCGTCGAGGACTGCCTGCGCCCGGACCGCATCATCGTCGGCTCGTCCAGCGAGCGCGCCGTGGGCCGCCTGCGCAAGCTCTATGCGCCGTTCAACCGCAACCACGACCGCATGGTGGTGATGGACGAGCGCTCCGCGGAGCTGACCAAGTACGCCGCGAACGCCATGCTGGCGACGAAGATCAGCTTCATGAACGAGATCGCGAACATCGCCGAGCGTGTCGGCGCGGACGTCGAACTCGTTCGCCAGGGCATCGGCGCGGATCCACGCATCGGCTACCACTTCATCTACCCCGGCGCGGGCTACGGCGGCTCGTGCTTCCCGAAGGATGTGCAGGCACTCGAGCGCATCGCGCGCAGCAAGGGCTACGATGCACGCCTGCTCAGCATGGTCGAGGCGGTCAACGCCGACCAGAAAACCCGCCTGTTCGCGCAGATCATGCGTCACTTTGATGGCGATATCGCGGGCAAGACCGTCGCGCTATGGGGCCTGGCATTCAAGCCCAATACCGACGACATGCGCGAAGCACCCAGCCGGCGCCTGCTGGAGTCGCTGTGGGAAGCCGGTGCGAAGGTGCGCGCCTACGATCCGGAAGCACGGGCGGAGACCGCCCGCATCTACGGCAAGCGTGACGACCTTGTGCTCTGCGAGAACGCCTATGACGCCCTCGCCGGCGCCGACGTGCTCGCGCTGGTCACGGAATGGAAGGCCTTCCGCAGCCCGGACTTCGCGCGCATCAAATCCGCGCTGAAGACACCGGCGATCTTCGATGGCCGCAATCTGTACGATCCGCGCGCCGTCGAGGAGGCTGGCATCGCGTACTACGGCATCGGCCGTGGCCGTTCGCTGCAGCGCTGATCGACACGGTGGTCGCGCTGCGGTATCTCCCTCATGGAGGACTGACACTGGCGCTGGCGATCCTCGCCGGCTGCTCGTCGGTATCACGCGGTAGTCTCGAAGCCGTTCGCCTCGCGGTGAAGGGAGAGACCGTCGAGCCTACCGCGGCGTCGGTCGCGGCCACGCCGTACTTCCAGTTGCAGGTCAATGCGCCGGGCGGACAGGCGATCCTTATCCTCGCCCGCTCGGCGCATGGTCAACTCGGCTGGTACGGCGCCGGGCATGATGTCGTGGTCACGCGCGACGGGCTGGTGGTGAAGACCGTCGGCCTGCCGCAGAACCTCGACGACTCGGCCTTCCCCGCCGCGAACCCGTTCCGCACGGGCTTGCAGCGACTCGGCGGGCCGCTCGATTACACGCGGCGCATGGACTGGTCGCCTGGCTACCGATACGGCGTTCTCCTTCAGGCGCGGCTCGAACCCGGCGCCATGGAAGACGTCGACATCCTCGGCACGGTGCATCACCTGCGACGCATCGACGAGCGATTGACGGCGCCCGGCGTGCACATGAACAACCGCTACTGGATCGACCCCGCGGATGGTTTCATCTGGAAGAGTCGCCAGTACATCGCGCCCGGCCTCCCGCTCGAACTCATCCAGCTCCGCCCTTACCGGGAGAACGCGTCGTGATGCGCGGCCGGTGGCTGCTCGCCGCGATGCTGGCCCTTCCGGTCGCTGCCACGACGGCGCAATCGGCGGATACGTTGCATGTCACCGCGCAAGGTGCCGTCGGCAAGGCGGGTGTCGGCACTTATCCTTCCGATGCGCGCCTGTCGACAGTGGCGCTCGCCGCCGATGTGGATGTCGATGCCTACATGATTGGCGCGGCCTGGCTGCAACCCGGCCTGAAGCGTGACCAGTTGCGCCTGCAAGCCGGTCTCGTCTATGAGCTGGGTGCCATTCGCCGCCAGGCCATAGGCAGCGAAAACGATGCGCTCGCGGAAAGCAGCGCGGCATTCCAGGGCTGGCTCTCCGCACGCCCCATCACCGGTCGCCGCGCGGCGGTCGCACTGGATCCCACGGTCCTCGAAGTGACGCCCGAAAGCGACTGGCCGGTGCACGAGGGAGACACGCTCTTCTATCCCCGGCGTCCTGCGGACATTCGCGTCGTCGGCGCCGTGGACAAGGCATGCCATGTTCCGCACGTGCCGATGCAGGACGCACGTCGCTACCTGGCCGCCTGCCCCGCCTCGCGCGCCGCGGACCCCGACATGATCTATGTCGTGCAAGCCGACGGGGCCGTCTTCGAGCAGGACATCGCCCTGTGGAATCGCTCCGAACCACGCCCCCTCGCCCCCGGCGCATGGATCTACGTGCCCTTCGACCGGCACGCGATCGCCGGGGCCGCCGATGAATCGTTCAACCGGGATGTCGCCGATTTCCTCGCCACCCAGATCCTGAGTGACGACGCGTGGCGATAAGGCGCGCCCGTTCCGCGAAGCGACCCGCCCTCCGGCGCGCCGCATGGCACGGCTGCTGCGCCGGCTTCGCCCTGCTCGCCTCGGGTATCTCCCTGGTGCATGCGCAGGAGGCCTATACGCAGAGTGATTTCGGTGGCGTGGGCCTCCTGCAGACGCCCACCGCGCGCATGGCGCAGGAAGGCGAGTTCAGCTTCGTGCTGAGCCGGACCACGCCGTACACCAACTACAACGTATCGATGCAGCCCTTGCCGTGGCTCGAAGCCGCCTTCCGCTACACCAATGTCAGTAACCGGCCGTATGGACCGAAAGCGCTCAGCGGAAGCCAGACGTACAAGGACAAATCCATCGACGCCAAGGTGCGCCTTTGGGAAGAAAGCCGATGGTTGCCTGCCGTCGCCGTCGGCGCGCGCGATATCGGTGGTACCGGGTTGTTCTCCAGCGAATACATCGTCACCAGCAAGCGCGCCGGTCCGTTCGACTTCAGCCTCGGCCTGGGCTGGGGTTACATCGGTGCACGTGGCGACATCGCCAATCCGCTGGATTTCATCAGTGACCGCTTCAAGACCCGCCCCACCGGCGGCACGGGTACCGGCACCTTCAGCATCAACAAGTTCCTTCGTGGCCGGCCCGGGTTCTTCGGCGGTATCGAGTACCGTTCCCCATGGCAGTGGCTGCTGCTCAAGGCGGAAGTCGATGGCAACGATTACAAGCACCAGCCGCAGAACAACAACCAGCCGCAACGCTGGCCGGTGAACCTGGGCGCGGTATTCCGCCTCAATCGTAACGTGGACCTGACGATCGGTTACGAGCGCGGCAACGTCGCCACCGCGGCGCTGAACCTGCATAGCAACCTCGCTCATCACGTCGATCCGCCGAAGACCTACGATCCCAAGCCGGAAACCGTCGCCTTCGAAACCACGAAGGTCGATGCGGCTTCATTGCCCACGTCGCAATCCGTTGCGGTCGCCGTACCACCGCGCGATCGGAAGACGCCGGAACAGACGGATTGGCCCGAAGTCGCGAAAGCCCTGCGTGACAACGCGGGCATCAATGTGAGCAGCATCGGTCGACGCGGTTCCGAGCTGGTCATCCACGGCCAGCAGGATCGCTTCTTCTACACGTCGGAGGGCGTGGGCCGAGCCACTCGCATCATCGACAACCGCGTGGACAGCAGCATCGACTGGCTCACTGTCGCCAGCGAGCGCAACGGCCTGCCGATCGTGGAAACCAGTGTCCACCGCCCGCGCTTCCTCGAGCTGCTCGATCACCGGATCGACCTGGACACGTTCCGGCGCAGCGTCGAACAGGACCCCATCACCGCCCGTGACGAGGACATCCTCTACCGGGCGCCGCTGAAGCGCTTCACCGGCGGCGTATCGCTGGGCTACCAGCAGAACGTTGGCGGACCGGATGCCTTCGTGCTCTACCAGATCTACGGCGCCGCCTCCGGCACGTTCAACTTCAGCCGCAATCTCTGGCTGGACGGCGTGCTGTCGGTCAACCTCGCGAACAACTACGACAAGTTCAAGTACGACGCACCCAGCAACCTGCCGCGCGTCCGTACGAACATCCGCCAGTACCTGACCAGCTCCGACATCACGCTACCGAACTTCCAGCTGACGGGAACGCACAAGCTGGGCGAAGACCTGTATGGCCTTGCCTATGCCGGCATGCTGGAAAGCATGTATGGCGGTGCCGGTGGCGAGGTGCTGTATCGACCCTTCGGCGAACGTTGGGCCGTGGGCGCGGACGTCAACTGGGTCAAGCAGCGTGGCTTCGACCAGGACTTCTCGTTGCGCCGCTATCACGTGGTCACCGGCCAGGCCACCGGTTACCTCGACACGGGCTTCCACAACGTCACCGTCGCCGTGAGCGTGGGCCGCTATCTGGCGGGCGACTGGGGCACCACGATCGACGTCTCGCGCGAATTCCCTAACGGCGCACGCATGGGCGCTTATGCCACCGTCACGAACAAGTCGGGTAGCGATGGCTACGGCGAAGGCAGCTTCGACAAGGGCATCTACGTGTCCATTCCCTTCGACATGCTGCTACCCCATTCCTCACGCAGCCGCGCCACCCTGCTCTGGCAACCGCTGCTGCGCGACGGCGGCGCCCGCCTGAACAAGCGCTACACCCTGTATACCCTCACCAGCGATCTGGACAGCGACCTGTTCGACAAGAACCTGGAGAAGATCTCCGAGTGAACCAGGAGCTCGCCGCACATTAGGCTGCTAGAGATAGCGCAGCCAGCCTTCGATGCCTTGCTCGATCATGGAATAGGCTTGTTCGTAAGCGGACCGCGGACGTCGATACGGGTCGGGAATATCACGTCCGCCGGACCATCGGTCCAGAAGGAAGACCTTGCCACTCACTTCCGGCGCCATACGCCCGATGGCCGCCACATGGCTCTTTTCCATCGCAAGAACGAGATCGGACTGGCGCAAGAGCGTGGTGTCGACCTGCCGCGCGCGGTGGTCGCCGCCGCTCACGCCATGCTCCTCCAACAAAGCCAACGACGTCGCATCCATCGGGTAACCCGTCATGGCGGCGAGCCCGGCGCTGCCGATCCGCGAGGCACGACCCTCGCCGAGGCGATGCCTCAACAGGTACTCCGCGGTGGGGCTGCGGCAGATGTTGCCGATGCAGACGATCAGTATCCGTTCGAACATAGGTACTGCGATACTCCGTGACGACGAAACATGAAACGACGAGCGCACCGCGCATGATAGCGAACCGTTTACTGGACAGCGCATGAGCACGTGGCGCGCCATTACGAGCCTGGGCGACAGCGCCCTGCTGCTTCCCCTCATCGCATGGATCGCGATCTGCCTGCTGTGGCCGTCGGCCAGCCGGCGCGACGGCGTACGCTGGCTGTTCGCGGCAGCCACGTGCGGTGGCGTCGTGATGCTGTCGAAGCTGTTATTCATGGCCTGGGGCATCGGTCCACCCGGCCTCGACTACACGGGCTTCAGCGGGCACACGGCGCTGGCCATCCTGGTATGGCCTTCCCTTGCAGGCGTCCTTACGCGTGATACCCCGCGACCGTGGCGCTGGGCGGCTGCCGTCATCGGTGCCTGCATCGGCGCGGCCGTCGCCTTGTCGCGCCTCGCGCTGAAAGTACACAGCCCCTCCGAGGTTTGGCTGGGCGCCATGCTCGGCGTGGTCGTGGCCGGATGGTTCCTGCGCGGGCTGGCACGCACGCACGGGCAGGCATCGACGCGGCGACTGGCCGTTTTCGTCCTGGGCACCCTGGTCATCGGCCTCACCTGCTACGGCCGCGTGTTCCCCTCGCAACACGTGCTGCAGGACATTGCACTCTGGCTCAGCGGCCATCCGAACGTCTTCACCCGCCGTATGCGCCTGGGCTGATCACACTCGGCCGCAGGCCAGGCGGAGATCAATCATGTCCTCGTACGACGATAGCGGCGACACCACGGGCGACGGCGACCTCACCGACATGCTGGGCGAATTACGGGTACTCCTTCCCGCATCCCAGTTACTGGCAGGCTTCCTGATCGCGGTGCCGTTCGCACCCGGCTTCCGCGAGCTGGTCGGTTCGGAGAAGCACGTTTTCCTTGCCACCTTCCTGTTCGCCCTGGTCAGCCTCGTGACACTGAGTGCACCGGCCATCCAGCATCGCCTGATACGTCCGTTGAGGGATCGCGAGCGATTCAAGGTGATGGCTGGCCGGATGATGGTGTTCGGCGCCGGAACGCTGGCGATCGCGCTGGTGTTAGCCACCCAACTCGTGCTGTCGGCCGTCATGGGTAGCACGGTGGGCAATATCGCCGCGGTGGTGCTGGCGGCGCTGATCGTCGTCATGTGGTGGGTGTTGCCCTGGATGTGGCGCCGGCAAGGCCACTTCTGACAGCTATCCGCCTGGTTCCTTCGGTAACTCCACGCCGCGCGCCGAAACGAGGCGCAGGAAGGCGTCGCGCTGGTAGCGGCTCATACGCAGCTTCTGGCCGGTGTCCATCGTCACCACGTGATGCCCGTTGAACCATGGATGGATGGCCTGCACGCGACGGACGTTGATGATCGCGGACCGATGCACGCGGGCGAAATGCTTCGGATCCAGCCGCTCGGCCAGCGCGGTCATGGTTTCGCGGAGTTCGTGCTTCCCGTCCATCAGGTGGACCTCGACGGCATTGCCGTTGGCCTTGATCCACACGATGTCGTCGACATCGACGAAGTGGACATGGTCGCTGGTCCGGATGGGAAGCCGGCTCAGATAACCTTCCTGGCGCCGCAACGCGTCGAGCACCTGCTGGATCGCTTCTCCACCCGCTGGAACGCCGCCCGGCGTCGACAGGCGTGTTCGCACCCGCTGCAGCGTCTGCATGAAGCGGTCGCGACTGAATGGCTTCACGAGGTAGTCCACCGCATTCGCTTCGAACGCGCGCACCGCGTAATGCTCGAAGGCCGTGACGAACACCGTCGCGGGCATGCGCGCCGGTCCGACCTGGGCGACGACCTCCATGCCGTCCATCGCGGGCATCTGGATATCGAGGAAAACCACGTCCGGTGAATGGGTCCGGATCGCCTTGACGGCTGATACCCCGTCCCCGCATTCGCCTGCCAGTTCCACATCCGGAATGTCGCGCAGCAGGCGCGTCACGGCACGCCGCGCGATCGGCTCGTCGTCGACCACCAGGACCGTCAGGGTCATACGGACACGATCTCCGGAGCATCGTCCAGTTCTTCCATGAGCCGGTACGGCAGCATGATCCGGCACGAGACGCCCTGTGGCCAGATCATGTCCAGGCGTACCTGACCGGCGTCGCCATAGAGCTCACGCAGCCGCAGTTCCGTGTTCGACAAGCCCACGCCGTGACCTGCGTGACGCGGCGGCCCTTCCCCACGCTCGAGCGTGCTGTTGCGGTTGCGCACCTCGATGCATAGCTGGTCGCCCTCGCGACGGCTCTCGATCTCGATCAGGTCGGTACCAAGGCGTTCGCCGATGCCGTGGTGGATGGCGTTCTCGACGATCGGCTGGAGGATCAGGCTCGGTACCGCGCAATCGATCGTATCCGGGGCCACGTAGATGCGCGTCGTCAGGCGGTCCTTAAAGCGCATGCCCTGGATGCCAAGGTAGAGATCCAGCAACACCAGTTCGCGGCGCAGCGTGACCTCCTGGCCGTCGTAGTCCTCGAGGAAAGCACGCAGGAGTTCGCTCAGGCGGAGCAGCATGTCCTCGGCTGAAAGCGTGTCTTCCTTCAGCAGTGTAGCGATCGCATGCAGCGTGTTGAACAGGAAGTGCGGTTGCAGCTGTGACTTCAGCGCCTGCAGCCGCGACTGCGCCAGTTCGGTGGCCATGCGGCTGGCCTCCATTTCCCGCCGGCTCTTCTCGGCGTGGAACTGCAAAGCCTGCTGGATAGCGAAGAGCGACCAGTAGGTAAGCAGGCCGGTGGCGAAGTGTTGGCCGATGAACTGGTCGAGTTGCATGTCGAACCCGCTGGGCTCGAAAGGAAGCGATACGATGGCACCGATGACCAGTGACACGAAGGTGACGCCGACGCTCACCGCGATGGGCTTGATGTAGTCGCGTTTTCGCGTCACGCCGATGATGGGATAGCGGCTGGACAACCGGAACACGAACGGCGCCAGCGCGGCCCAGGTGTACCACTGGATCATCGACCAGCGCACGTAATCGAACACGGACCAGATCGGGCCACCCAGTTCGTCATGCCAATAGCGCTGCACGGCGAAGACGATCACCACGATCGTCCACAGTCCGATGTAACGGGCCAATCCGATTTCGGTCGTTCCGAGGCGAACCTTCATCACGGGGTGTCCAGGACCGAGGCAGCCTCATCTTAGACGTCCGGCTGGATGGCGAGAAGCGATACCTCGCCGGGCTACGATTCGCACCCTCGCTTCTACGATTCATCCCGGAATCGTTGTGCGGCCCGCTCCGTAAGAGGCTCGATAGGCCCGCCATCGAGACCGACCCGGAGCGTCCCATGCAACCGATGAAGTGCCTTGCCACCGCCACCCTCATGCTGGCCATCGCCACGTCGGCGCTCGCCGCCGACCTAACGCGGCCTTCCGCCGACAAGCGCCAGGCGGGCTTGTACACCGTGGTCAACGCCACGTTCGACAGCATCACCGGCGTCGCCCTGGCCAACGCGAACACCGACACCTTCGAGGATGTCGTGCTGGGAGAATCGTTGCCGGGCGGCCTGAACACGGCCACGGTTCGCCTGCCGCCGGGCGAATGCCTGCGCGACATACGTGTCACGTTCCGGGATGGTCGAAGCCAGGTCTTTCCCGCGATCGACGTGTGCCGGTCGCATACGCTGCGCCTGGGAACGTGACGCTAATCACCTCGGATTCGCGGCACGAGACCGCCGCGAATCCGAAGGGAAGTCAGCATTACCACGCGTTTCACGGTGCGGCGGGCGCGGCCGGTGCGTTCGATGCGCCAGCGAAGTCGACGACGAGGTTCACGCGGCGATTGGGCTGGCCGTTCTCACCTGACTCGCCCTTGAGCACCTGGCGGTTCGTCGCCTCGCCGTAGCTGACGGCGCGCACGCGATCGGCCGAGAGTCCGCCGGTCGATACGAGATAGTCACGCACCGCTTCGGCACGCTTCTGCCCGAGCCTCATGTTGTAACCCCTGCTTCCCGCCGGGTCGGCGAAACCTTCGACGGTCACGAGCGCCTCGGGCGCGCTCTTCGCGATGGTCTTTGCGAAATCGTCGAGCAAGGGTTTGTCCTGCTCGCTCAACGTGGCATCGTTGAAGCCGAAATGCGCGATGGTATCCACGCGGATGCGTCCGGCCATGGCGGCGATCTTCGCATCGTATTCGGAGAAGCGCTGCTGCATCTGCGCCGCGAGATCGTCGATTTCTTTCTGCTGCTTCTGATCGTTCGCGCGAAGCTCGGCGACGGTGGCATCGAAGTCGGCTTTCTTCACGTAGCCGGTGCAGCCGGCGAGGCCGATCAGGACGGCCATGGCGATGGCCGGTTTACCGATAAGCATGACGTTATTCATGACGGGAGTCCTTGGTAACGGAACAGCTTCTTCCGAGGGCCTGCCGTGACTCAGAATCGTCCCTGATACTAGTCCCCTGTTCGCGCTTTCGCTCCAGTAAGTTCGCTTATGCCGTTGATCGCGCGCCGCGGCATCATCATCTCTAAATGCTCTTAAGAATCGACGGAATATCATTGATAGTAAAAGATAAAGTGTTCACGGAATCTGACTTCCTGGGCCAGCTGGAGCGCGGCGTGGACCAACCGCCGACGTTTCCCCTTTCGGTGGTGGATACCGCCAGCACGCCTCCCGCTCTCACCGAAGCGGGTGTCTGGCTCGTGCAGCTGCTCAAGGCACGGGCCGCTTGTATACAGGCGGCCAACGACACCGAGCTGGCCGCTGACGAGTTGCGCCGGTATCAGAAGTTCGCGCGTCCCGGACAACCCAGCGCGCATATCGTCCAGCTTCGGCAGAGGCAGGCCGCCGCCCGACAGGCTTCCGCGCGTGCGCGGCAGGCGTTCCTCAAGGCGGCGCTGGAGTTCGTCCGTGTGGCTGGCCTGGTGCTACCGCCGAAGATGGCATTGGATGCCTTCGTCACCGCGTGGATCGACACCCATGTCCCCAAGGATGTCGACTGACGCGCCCGCCTTCACGCTAGGCGGCCTCAGTAGCCCGGCTCCTCGTTAGCCAGGTGGCGTCCCAGGCGTGGGCTTAAGCGTCAGCGACCTTACTTGCCCAGGCGTGTCGGATCCGATTGCAGTCCGATTTCCGCATGAATCATCGACAGCGTCTGGTCCCACTCGGCCTGGCGCTGTCGCGTCATGGGCTTGCCGTGGTCTTCGAAGGGTTTCAGCAGGCCGAGGAGATCGCGCGTCGTCGACTGGCTGTATGGCAGCGTGGTGTCAGCGACGAGCTTGCCCATGACATAGGTCGATTGATGCGTGGACTGGCTCGCCGACTGCGTCACCGACGCCTGCACCAGCTTGCCCTTCCGGTATGCGATATCGGTCTGGCTATCGGCGCTGTCGTTGATCTGGGTGTAGAGATAGTTCTGCGATTTCGGATCTTCCGTCAGCATGAGGTCGACACCCGGGGATAGCGCCGAGTGGTAGCTGGCGCTGAGCTGCGAATGCTGATGCTGCGAGATGCCGCGATTGAGCGAGTCGCGCCCGTTCACCTGGGTTTCCTGCGACAACTGGTACGAGAACCCATCCTTCTCGTCGGGACGCAAGGGATTCGGCGCCGACGAGGCCTGTGTGACGGAGGCATGGAAATCGGCTAGCCCGGTGAGCATGGCGTGGTCGTTCGCGGACAGCGCGATCCGCGGCGGCGTCTTCAGCAATGCCGCCGTGCCGTCCTCGGCGGAGTTCAACTGCGTGAACGCGTCCTTGAACAGAGCCATCAACGAGGGATCGCCATGGCCGCGCGACGATGCGGTGTCCACCTCCTGCAAGTAGCTGTCGATGGCCGCGGCACGCTGCGATGCATTGCCCAGGATGGCGAGCGAGCCCATGTCGACGCTCATGTCGATCTGGCCAAGGGCTCCGCTGGTCTTCAGGCTGCGCGAAGCGCTATCGGCGTGGAACGCGATCGTCTCGGGCGGATTCCGGCCATCGCTCGTCGACGTCGT
>DATNJP010000063.1:0-2895 GCA_035603855.1 Luteibacter sp.
CACGTTCATCTTCGTGCGCGAGTAATGATCCTCGGATGAGGTGATGTAGCGCTCGCCGTCCCAGTAGCGGTTCTTGGTCGTGGCCTGCCAGTCGCTGGCCTCGAAGGTCATCTCCGCGCCGGCCTTGAACTCGTTCGTGCCTGAGCGGGTCACCGCGTTCACCACGCCGCCGGTGGTGCGGCCGAATTCGACGGAGTAACCGCCGGTCTTGACCTGGAATTCCTGGTAGAAGGCAAACGGCGCCTCGGAGAAGCCATTGCGGTTGTAGAAGTCGGTGACATTGAGGCCGTTCACATAGAACGAGTTCTCCGCCACGGATGAGCCACCGAACGAGATACCGCCAAAGCCCGCGTTACCCTTGTTCACGCCCGGCGCCAGCAAGGCCACGGCCTGCACGTTCTGGTCGACCGGCAGGCGGCGGATTTCCTCGCGGCTGATGTTGGTTGCGATTTCCGTGGAGCTGACGTCGACCGCGGAGATCACCACGGGTGCGCTTACCTGCACGCCTTCCAGTTCGGTCGTGGCGGCACCACGCTCGACCAGGTTCACGGTGGTGGCATTACCCAGGCTGACGTCCACCTCGGTCGAACCCACCGGCTTGCCATCCTTGCTGCTCTCCAGTCGGTAGTGACCGATCGGCAGGAAAGGAAAACGGTAGTTGCCGTCGCTGTCGGCGGTCACCGTACGGGTCAGCCCCGTGCCGGGGTCACGCACCGTCACCGTGGCGCCCGCCTTGGTGCGGCCGACGATCGAACCGTCGGTGTTCGCGCCGAACGCGCTCCCGGACACGGCAAGGCCAAGGCCAATCGCCATACAGAGGGCGCCGTGGCGCATCACGCGCCGGCTCGTCTTGATCTCCCCCATCTCCCCACTCCCATAAGATGATGTTTCGGGTTGTCGTGCGTTGACCGGTCAGCGCGTCGTGTCGCCGCCCCCGCGCGGTGTGTCGACACGGTGCCACCGGAAGTCGTAATCCCACTGGTCGAAATACAGGTTGCCGCCCTTCCACTCGACCTCGCCGCGCTGCGAGTCGACCGTCTCCGAACGGAAGAAGGTCTTCGCCGGCGTGAACGGCTGGGTGAAGTCGTCGTTGAAGGCAATGCGATAGGCATCCAGGCCGCCGAGATAGAACCACTCGAGCTTGTCGTCGCCCGGCTTTGCGTTGGCCCCGGCCGCGAGGCGGCCGAAAGTCACGTCCATCGGTACCCATCCATACGGGGCGAGGTACACCTGGCCCCAGTCGTGGATGTTGTTGTATTTGCCATCGGAGAAGATCCAGCCCGACTGCCAGCGGGCCGGAATGCCGTTGAGGCGAAGCAAGGTCATCAGCAACAGCGTCTGCTCGCCGCAATCGCCATGCCCGGCATGCAGCGTGTAGTCGCCGATGTTGGAGATCGTGGAGTATTCACGCGCACCCGCCCAAGGAATCGTATCCACGGCGGCAAACAGCTTCTGCGCGATGCGATATGGATTGGTCTCGCTGCCGACCACTTTCTTCGAGTACGCGCGCATGGCGTCGGTGAAGACGATATGCGGCGCGCGCTCGGCGACATACGGCGCAAGCTCCGGCGTGATCGGTGTCCGCGTGACCCTTGCCGGATCGATGTCGACGTAGCGCGCGTACAGCGTCAGTTCGTAAGTAATGGAGAACTCGGTCGGCTTGCCGGCCTCGGCCTTCTTCTCGAGATACGCCGTGCGTTGCAGCGCCGACTCGGGCGCGATATCCACCTTCGATGGCTCGCTGCCCGTCAGCCGGATATCTTCCTGCTGACCCACGATCGCGCGCGGATAAGGAATCCAGGCGCGGATTGTCTCGCCCGCTGGCACGGCATCGGCCTTCACCGTGAGGATTTGCGTCACGCTTTCGCGGCGAGGCAGCACGCTGCTGGAATGGCTGGCCAACGCGGCCTCGCGCACCGCGCGGTGATGGTCGTTGAGGATTTCGTTGGGGCCATCGTCGAAGGGCACCTGCTCCTTGCGACGGGCGCGCGCTTCGGCGCTGATACGGAACAGGTTGCCGGCAGAGCGCTTGAAATAAAGCGTGCGGCCGTCGATCACCTGCTTTTCGAGAAGTCCCGCCGTGTCCCATCGCGCGAACTCCGCATCGGTGAGGTCGGGGATCTGCTTGCGCAGCCGCGCTTTCACCGCGTCGGCGTCGAGGGTGAAATCGATGAGGATGCGGCGCATACGCTCGCGCTCGAATTCCAGCGCGGTGCGTTGTTCGGGTGTGATGCCGGGTTGGGCCAGCGCGGCGGCGATGGCGGTTTCGGCCGCCTTGAAGTGACCCGCGTCGATCTGCTTCGACACGGCATCGCCAGCGGAGGCCGCTCCCGTGCAAAGCAGGAGGGCCGCGAACATCGCGTTTCGTAGGGCCGCTTTCACCGTTCGGTATCCCCGATGCAACCGTGGTGGGTGGACGTGCGTCAGGGCTGTGTAACATGCTTGCAAAGCGCGGTCAATAATTTATGCTTCAGGCTACTTCGTTAGGAATAGATATTCCTGACGACCGTCGTGACACCACCCGGGGAGGGGACGCGTGATTCAGTCGGTTTGGCCTTACCTGGCCGTGATGCTGCTTGCCGCCGGCTTCTGGCCCGCGATCGAACGGCGTTTCGGCTGGAAGGTATTCGAGATCCTCCCGCCCATCGTCCTCACCTACCTCACCGTAACCGCGCTTTCCGTCGCCGGCCTCTGGACGGCCTCGGAGGAAATCCACGCGGCGCAGAACATGCTGGTCGCACGGCTGGTTCCCGCCCTGCTCTTCCTGCTGATGATCAACTGCGACCTGCGCGCGATCCTTGCGCTGGGCCCTCGCGTGCTCGGGGTCTTCGTCTGCACCTCGATCAGCCTTTTCATCGCCTTCGTGCTCGCCTTCCTGATCTTCCGTCACTGGAT
>DATNJP010000064.1:0-9679 GCA_035603855.1 Luteibacter sp.
ATCAGAAGCCGTAGCGGAGGAAACCGCCGTCCACGGCGATGATCTCGCCGGTGACGTAGCTGGCTGCCGGCAGGCAGAGGAAGGCGACGGCACCGGCGACTTCCTCCGGTTCCCCGATGCGACCCATCGGGGTGCGGTCGAGCACTTCTTCCAGGTACTCCGCATCCGCCAGCGCGGGTTCGCTGCGCTGGGTGCGGATGTACCAGGGCGCGACGGCATTCACGCGGATGCCGTCCTCGGCCCATTCGACGGCGAGATTGCGCGTCATCTGGTGCAACGCGGCCTTGGTCATGCCGTAGGGTGAACCGGTGCGCACGTGCGTGATGCCGGACACCGATCCGATGTTCACGATGGACGCGTTGGCGTGTTGCACGAGGTGCGGATAGGCGGCACGGCACATCTCATAGGCGGAGAAAACATTGAGTTCGAACAGGGCGCGGTATTCATCGTCCTCGTAGTCGAGCGTCGCCTTCGGCGTGTTGCCGCCGACGTTGTTCACGAGGATGGAGAGGTTCACGTCCAGGTCGGCGATCCAGTCGAACACCGCGAGGCGGTCCTCATGGTCCGAGAGATCCGCGGCCATGCCGAGGATCTCCACGTCCGGACACTCCTCGGCGAGTTCGTCGCGCACTTCCTGCAGCACGACTTCATCGCGGGCGACGAGCAGCACATCGGCACCGAGGGCCGCGAGTTCGCGGGCGCAGGCATAGCCGATGCCCTTGCTCGCACCGGTGACGAGGGCGGTGGTTCCGTCAAGGCGCCAGCTGGCGAGTCGTGGGTGCATGTGGCGTTCTCCGTTTCCTGCGAATCGTACAAGGTATCGCGCCGGCCTCCGAGCCCGGCGCGCCGCGATGTCGCCGCCACGATGAGGTGGAACAGGCCACGTTTTTCACGATGCGCGATTGCACCGGCCGCCTTGCCGCGCGAGACTCGGGCCCACCCCGGAGGAACCGCACGATGATCCGCACCGCCCTGCCCCTTGCCCTGGTACTGGCCTGCGCGGCCTGCTCGAAGCCTCCGCAGCCCCACGATCCGCCGGCGCCGCAGGCGCGCGTCGCGACGCCGTGGGACTCCATGGAAGCGCAGAAGAAAAAAGCGCAGGACGTGCAGAAGACGGTCGACGACCAGGCCAAGGCGATCGAGGCGCAGACGCAGTAGCCGGGCGATATCCGGCTAGCGTGGTGAGCAGAAGCAGTAAGCGTAGACGTGCGGCTTGCCTGCCTCGGCCGTGCTGAACAAGGCCCATTCCGGCGCCAGCTTCGGTAGCGCTGCCACCCACGAGGGCAGGCGCAGCCCCCAGGACACCGCCACCCGCGCCTCGGAGCTGTCGCCGACATTGGTCAGGAAGCGCTCGAATGCGCCCATCGGCTTCTCCGCGTAACGCACGTTGAAGTCCTTGCCCAGGTTGGCCTGCTGGGCCGCGTCGCGAATGGCGTCGTCGAGGCTGCCGATGCGGTCGACGAGGCCGCGCTCGAGTGCTTGCTGGCCCGTCCACACACGGCCCTGCGCGATGGCGTTGATCGCCGCGAAATCCTTGCCGCGCGCCTTCGCCACGTTGCCGACGAAGTCGCGATAACCCTTGTCGATGATGCTCTGGATCAACACGCCCACGTTGGGATCGAGCGGTCGCGTGATGTCGAATGCACCGGCCAGCGGGCCGGTGGCGACACCGTCGCTCTTCACGCCGATCTTCGCCAGCGTGTCGGGCACGGTGAAGAACATGCCGAAGATGCCGATCGAACCCGTGATGGTGTTCGGTTCGGCGTAGATCCGGTTCGCGTTCATCGAGATCCAGTAGCCGCCGCTCGCGGCGACGTCGCCCATCGACACGATGACCGGAATGCCCGCCTCGCGCGTGAGCTCCACCTCGCGGCGGATCTGCTCGGCCGCATAGACCTCGCCACCGGGGGAATTCACGCGCAGCACCAGCGCCCGCGTGCGGCGATCGTGGCGCACGGTGCGGATCAGCGCGGCGGTGGAATCGCCACCGATGGTGCCCTGAGCCTGCTTGCCACCCGTGATCTCGCCTTCGGCGACGACCACGGCGACACCCGAACCGGTCTGCAGCAGATCGATGTTGGCGAGGCCACGGTCCGCGAGGTAACCACCGAGGTCGACCTGGCGGAAACCCTGGTCCTTCTTGCCCGCAGGCACGCCATCCTTGCGCAACATCTGCACGAACTGCTGTTCGGTGGCGATGCCATCGGCGAGTTTCTCCTCGACGGCGAGTTCGGCCAGGCTGCCCTTCGCGTCACGCACACGCTCCGCCAGGCCATCGATGTCGGCACGCAGCGTGGTGGCGTCGACGTGGCGCATCTTCGCCACCTCGTCGATCCATGTCGTCCACAGGCCGCCCAGCCAGAACGCATCGGCTTCCTTCGACTCGGGCGACGCGTGGTCGAGGATGAACGGTTCAGCCGCGCTCTTGAACTGGCCGACGCGGAACAGGTGCACCTGCACGCCGAGGCGGTCGAGCATGTCCTTGTAGAAGAGGCGGTAGTTGGCGAGCCCCGTCGCCATCACGCCGCCCTGCGGATCGATGTAGAGCTTGTCGGCGTGCGCGGCGAGGTAGTACTGGCCCTGGTCGAGGCTGGCTCCCCAGGCGAGCACCGGCTTGCCGGCGGCACGGAACCGGTCGAGCGCGGCGCCGACTTCACGCAGCGCGGCGAAGCCGCCGGCCTGCAGCCGGTCGGGGCGCAGGACAATGCGGGAAACGCGGTCATCCTTGGCGGCCGTGTCGATCGCCCGGACGAGGTCGCGCACCTGCACCTGCTTCACGCCATCGCCCGACATCCGGCCAATGGCTCGCGAGAGCGGGTCGGCGCTGTACTGCTCCACCAGCGCGCCTTCGGGCGCAAGCACCAGCACGGACTTATCCTCCACGATGTCGCCTCGGTTACCGAGGAACACCACCAGCAGGAAAACCGCGAGCAACCCGAAAAAGATCACGTTGATGATGACCAGCCGGGTGACGTTGATGCCGCGGCCGAGGGCGCGCATGAACCGGCCGAACCCGTTACCGCGACGCGGCGGCGGAACCGGCTGGGGATGGCCCGGCAGGGGCGGCGGCACGGCGTCGTAACGATCCGACATCTAAGCGATTTCCTCGAGGATTGGGTCCAGCGTAGCGCGTCGGACCGTTGGCATCACGTGTGGAATGGCATGGGCGCCGCGGTGTCCGGATCATCACGCCAGCGGCCCTGGGCGCTGCTGCGCCAGAACCGGGCGAAAAGCAGGATGGCGGCCATGCTCAGGCCGGCGATCAGGCCCATCCACATACCGCGCGCGCCCAGGTCGTGCCCGAAGGCGAGCCACCACCCGACTGGCATGCCGACACCCCAGTAGGCGAACAAGGTGATGCCCATGGGTACCCGCGTGTCCTTGAGACCACGCAGGGCGCCGTTGGAGGCCACCTGGATGCCATCGGAAAACTGGAAGAAGCCGGCCAGCACCAGCAGCTGCGACGCCGTGGCGATCACCGCCGCGTCATGGGTGTACAGGCTGGCGATCGTCTCGGGGAACAGCAGCATCGTGCCGGAAGAGACGAATTGGGTGACCAGGACCAGGGCGATGCCGGACAGCCCCGCGTAACGCACGCCCGCCACGTCGCGACGCCCCGCCGCGTTGCCCACGCGCACCGTGATCGCCATCGACAGGCCGAGCGGAATCATGAAGGCCACCGAGGCCACGTTGAGCGCGACGTGGTGGCTGGCCGTGACCGTTTCGCCCAGGCGTCCGATCAGCAAGGCCACCGCGACGAACAAACCGGCCTCCATCAGAAGGGTGACCGCCATCGGCACGCCGATGTGCAGCAACTGGCCGATCTGCCGGCGGTCCGGGCGCGCCATGCGGCCACGCAGGTTGAGGTCGCGATAGTTGCGGTGCTTCAGCACATAGATGGCGAAGCCGATCATTTCCAGCCAGAGCACGATCGCCGTCGCGATGCCGCTGCCGCGCGCACCCATCACGGGGAAGCCGAGCTTGCCGTACATGAGTATGTATCCCAGCGGCGCCAGCACGAGAAGGCCGCCGAAGCTGAAGTACATCGAAGGGCGCGGCATCGACAGCCCTTCGGACAAGCCGCGCAGGGCGAAGTACGTCGTCAGCGCGGGCGCCGCGAAACAGATCGCGTGGAGGAAGGCCTCCACGTCGCCGCGCATGGATTCGACGACATGGAACAGGACCATCAGCGGCGAGGCATGCCACACGGCGAAGCCGAGCAGCAGCCCGAGTCCCCAGGCGATATACAGCGCCTGATGGAACACGGGCCCCACTTCGCTGCGACGACCTGCGCCGTCCAGTTGGGCGACCGTGGGCGGCACCGCCATCATCGTGCCGATGCCGGTGACGATCGCCAGCACCCAGATGCTCGCACCGGTGACGACGGCCGCCTGGGTATGCGCGCCCTGGTGCCCGGCGAGCACGGCGTCGACCACGTTGGTGCCGATGGCGGAGAGCTGCGCGACGATCATCGGCAGGGCCAGCCGGACGGTGGCGCCGATCTCACGCCGCGCGCGGGCGGAGTCGATGGACATGGGAAGCGTGGTGACCGGAGGACACCCATTGTAGCGGTTGCCGTGCCATCATCCGAATTCGCAAGGGGACAATGCGGGGAAACCGGGAATGAACGAACTGAAGCCGTCCGTCGGCCTGATGTGCGCGAACTGCGGCACGGAGCTGAGAGGCGAGTTCTGTTACGAATGCGGCCAGTCGATCAAGAGCGTGATCCAGCCCGTATCGCACATGCTGGAAGACGCCGGCGACCTGTTCTTCCATCTCGACGAGCGCGTGATCCACACGCTGCCGCCCCTTTACACGAAGCCGGGGTTCCTCACCCTGGAGTATTTCTCGGGCCGCCGGGTGCGTTACATCGCACCGTTCCGCCTGATGTTCGTGTTCTGCCTGATGGCCTTCTTCCTGATGCACCTCGCCCTCGGCGACTCCGGAGCCGATGCCCTCTCCGGCAAGGTGGAAAAGGACGACATCGCCGCGTTCCAGGCGGCGGAAACGCCGGATGCGGTCCGCGACATCTACAAGGACCAGGCCCGTGAACTGACCGAAGCCATGGAGGCCCCCGGGCTGCCCGCTTCGGCCCGGTCCGGCCTGGAGATGACCCGCAACATGGTTCGCGAGTCCGCCAACCGCCGCCTGGTGGAGCTGAAGGCCGAGCCGATCGCGGCCGATTCCGCAGAGGCCGTGGGTGGGCTGAAGCACCGGAACGACAACAGCTGGTTCAACCGGACGACCGTCGTCGATATCGGCTGGTTGCCGGATTCCGTGAATCGCCGGTTCGCCGTGGGGATCGCCCACTTCAAGGCGAACATCCTCCAGGTGATCGACGGCGGGCCGCAGAAGAAGGAGGCCTTCCGCCGGATCATGGAGGGCTTCTTCTCCGTGCTGCCGCAGACACTGTTCTTCATGATCCCGGTGTTCGCGCTGATCCTGAAGCTCTTCTACGTGTTCCGGCGCCGGCTCTACATGGAACACATCATCGTGGCCCTGCACAGCCACGCTTTCCTGTTCATCTCGCTGCTCGTCCTGATGCTTCTCGCTTTCGCCAAGGACGCCATCCAGCCCCATCTGGCGTTCGCCGGGGTGGTCATCACCCTCGTCCAGATCGCGATGTGGATATGGATGCCGGTCTACCTGCTGATCATGCAGAAAAGGGTGTACCGCCAGGGGTGGCCGATGACCATCCTCAAGTATTGGTTGATAGGCAGCATCTATTTCTGGCTACTGCTGATCGCCGTGTCCGTGGCCTTCCTGATCGGTGCGTCGCACTAAGATTTTTTCCTAAGTATCGGGCGGTTGTGCACAGGCGGGGCGACCCCTTCGCGTTTGTCAAGATCGGATCTACAAGTTGTGGGCGCCCGCCGACAGCCGATTCGTAAGTCAATGAAATAGAAATATATTTCAGCTTGGTTAAAATGTACCCAAGGTAACCCGAACGGCTTAACAGCGCGCCTTGGATGCCTCCCATCCGAAGCTCATCCACAGAGTTATCCACAGGACTTGTGGATAACATGGAAAGCGTTCTCGGGGCGGGCACTTAGCTCCGGTTCCTCGCCCGGATGACGTCATTCTTAGGCAAACCCATGTGTGGCTGGTCAATCATTGACCAGCGAAATCGGCATATGCCATTAAACTAGGGTCCGCATGACCGCCGTCCTTCGCGTCGCCCTCCCGCTACCCCTGCTGACCCTGTTCGACTACCTGCCGCCCGCGGCGGGAGAAGCACGGGCGGGTTCGCGCGTGCGCGTGCCGTTCGGTCGCGGGGAGATGGTCGGCGTGGTGATCGATCCTGCCGCCGAGGCGTCGGTGGGCGTGAAGCGACTGAAGCAGGCCAGCGAAGTTCTCGATCCCTATCCCCTGCTCGACGCCGAACTGCTGGCGACGCTGGCGTGGGCGGCCGACTACTGGGCGGGCGCCCCCGGCGAAGCGTTCGCCAACGCCTTGCCTCTGGCGCTGCGCGAACCGCGCCCCCTACCCCCCACGGGCCGTGAGGTCTGGGCACTGACGACACAGGGCCAGAGCGCGCGCGACGCGAAAAGCCGCAAGGGCGGTTCGGCAGCGCTGCTGGACGCACTCTACGGTGGCCCACGCGCCGCCGACGAGCTGGCCTTCGCCCTACCCGACTGGCGTGCCGCGGCACGCCGCCTGGTCGAGGCGGGCCTCGTCGAAAAATCCGAAATTGAAGACACCGCGCTCAACGCCTCACCGGCACCCGGTCCCGCCCTGAGCGAAGAACAGGCCGCTGCCGTGGCGGCGATCGGCGAAGGCTTCGGTGGCTACCAGCCCTATCTGCTCGACGGGGTCACCGGCAGCGGGAAGACCGAGGTCTACCTCGCCCTGATCGAGCGGGCGCTCGCCGAAGGCAAGCAGACACTATTGCTGGTGCCGGAGATCGGCCTGGCGCCGCAGACGGTGCGGCGCCTGCGCGAGCGCCTGGGTGTGGCGATCGAAGTGCTGCACTCGAACCTGGCCGAAGGCGAACGCGCCCGCGCATGGCTTCGCGCGCGCAACGGCAGCGCGCGCGTCGTGCTCGGCACCCGCTCGGCCGTGTTCACGCCCCTGCCGAACGCCGGCCTGATCATCGTCGATGAGGAACACGATTCCTCATACAAGCAGCAGGAAGGGTTCCGCTACCACGCGCGCGACCTGGCGCTGGTTCGCGCGAGGGCACTGGGCGTGCCGGTGGTCCTCGGTTCGGCCACGCCCTCGCTGGAAACACTGGGTAACGTGGAGGCAGGGCGCTATCGCAAGCTGGTGCTTCGCGTTCGCCCCGGTGCCTCGCAATCCACGCGCGTCCAGATCGTCGACATGCGGGCACAACGCCTCGACCACGGCCTCTCGCCGACGCTGGTGAACGCCGTCGCCGCGACCATCGGTCGTGGCGAACAGGCGCTGGTCTTCCGCAACCGGCGCGGCTATGCGCCGGTGCTGCTCTGCCACGATTGCGGCTGGCACGCCGACTGTCCGCGCTGCGAACGCCCGATGACCCTGCACGCGGGGCGGCGCCGGCTGATCTGCCACCACTGCGACAACACGATGGCGGTGCCCGTCGCCTGCCCGTCCTGCGGCTCGGCCAACCTCAGCCCCCAGGGCCAGGGCACGGAACGCCTGGAAGAAGCGCTGGCCGAACGTTTCCCCGAGGTACCCGTGGTCCGCATCGACCGCGAGACCACCCGTCGGCGCGAGGCGTTCGGCGAAATCCTCGACGGCCTGCGCGAGGACAAGCCGGCGATCCTGGTCGGCACGCAAATGCTGGCCAAGGGCCATGACCTGCCCAACCTCACCCTCGTCGCCATCGTCGGCGTGGACGAGGGACTGCACAGCGTCGACTTCCGGGCGAGCGAACGGCTGGCCCAGCTCGTCATCCAGGTGGCCGGCCGCGCCGGCCGGGCGAGCAAGCCCGGCAGCGTGCTGCTGCAGACGCACCACCCGGACCACGCCATGCTGCACGGCCTGCTTCGCGGTGGTTACCCGGCCGTGGCCGCGACCCTGCTCGAAGAGCGCCGCCTCCTCGACCTGCCACCTTTCGCCCATCAGGTGCTCCTGCGCGCCGACGCGCTCGGCCGCGCCGAGGTCGATGAATTCCTGGCCCAGGCGCTGGCGGCCATCGGCGACCCCGCCGACCTGCGCATCGCCGGCCCCATGCCCGCCCCCATGCCGCTCAGGGCCGGTCGGCATCGTGGACAGCTGCTGGTCGAGGCCAGCTCCCGCGCGCGCCTGCACGCGTTCCTGCGACCCTGGCAGCACGCCCTGGTCGCGTTACCCGCGGTGCGCAAGGTACGCTGGTCGCTCGACGTGGATCCGATCGACCTCTACTGAGGCGTCACCGCCCGTCCGGCGGTTGATTCGGGCGCCCTGCGGCAACACATCATGTGTATCGCTGAACCGATACCTTCGGATGCCTACATTTACCGGGCGATCGGCGCGACAATACAAGTCTTATCAGGTAACGGAACCCCAAACGTGACCACTCAGCTCGAGCAACTCCGCAAGTTCACCACCGTCGTGGCCGATACCGGCGACATCTCCGCCATGGCCAAGTACAAGCCGGAAGATGCAACGACCAACCCGTCCTTGTTGTTGAAGGTCGCCGGGGTCCCGGAATACGCCGGCTATGTCGACGAAGCCGTCCAGTGGGCCAAGGCCCAGAGCAACAACCGCGACCAGCAGCTGATCGACGCCGGCGACCGCCTCGCCGTGCTCTTCGGCCGCGAGATCCTGAAGATCGTCCCGGGCCGCGTCTCCACCGAGGTCGACGCCCGCCTGTCGTTCGACGTGAACGCCTCGATGGAAAAGGCCAAGCGCCTCATCGGCTTCTATGAAGAGATCGGGATCAAGAAGGAACGCATCCTCATCAAGCTCGCTTCCACCTGGGAAGGCATCCGCGCCGCGGAGAAGCTCCAGAAGGAAGGCATCAACTGCAACATGACGCTGCTCTTCAGCTTCGAACAGGCCGTGGCCTGCGCCGAGGCCGGCGTGTTCCTCATCTCGCCGTTCGTCGGTCGCATCTATGACTGGTTCGTGGCCAACACGGACAAGAAAACCTACGCGCCGGCGGAAGACCCGGGCGTGCAGTCCGTCCGTCGCATCTACGACTGGTACAAGCTGCATGGCTACGAGACCGTCGTGATGGGCGCCAGCTTCCGCAACATCGGCCAGATCCAGGCCCTCGCCGGCTGCGACCGCCTGACCATCTCGCCGGAGCTGCTGAAGGAACTGGACGAGAACACCGACGAACTCCCGCTCGCCCTCAAGGACGCCGGCCGTCGCGAAGACCGTCCCGAGAAGATCGACGAGGCCAAGTTCCGCTGGGGCCACAACGAGAACGCGATGGCCACCGACAAGCTGGCCGAAGGCATCCGCAAGTTCGCCGCCGACCAGCGCAAGCTGGAAGCACTGTTGGGCGCGAAGCTGTAAGCGACGCTTTACCGTTGTTCGAAAGAAAGGGCCGCGAGGCCCTTTTTTTTGTCCTTCGCGCGGGTTGGGGGCGGGCTCGCCTTCGGCCTTGCGTTTCGCTCGTCGTGCGGCGACGTCGCAAGAGCCGGCGGGTACCACCCTCGGGGCCACGCCTGCGGCGACCCGCTAAGGAAGGGCCGCGAAGAGCGGCCGTTTATCTATTGCCCTTCGGGCCGGGTCGGGCTGCGAGTGGAGGTTTCCGATTCGACAT
>DATNJP010000065.1:0-5192 GCA_035603855.1 Luteibacter sp.
CCAGGCCGTGGATGCGCACGATGCCGTCGGACACGCTGATGATCGTGCCTTCGTTGCGTGCCTCGGCGCCGAGCTTGAACTGCTCGATGCGGGTCTTGATCAGCTCGCTGATCTCGGACGGATTCAGAGTGGTGCTGGACATGGTCGGTTCCTTGGGTTGCGCCGCTCTCACGGCACCCGGTGGTATGAGAAGCTCGTATCAGTGCGTCAGCGCGCTGGCCAGCCGTTGCAGGCGGCCTCGCGCCGAACCGTCGATGACCTGCTCGCCCGTGTCGATGACGACACCGCCGAGCAACGTCGGATCGACGTGCGTATCCAGTTCGATCTCGCGCTTGAAGCGGCGCTTCAGCGAGGCGCGCAGCTGTTCGGCCTGCGCCGTGTCGAGATCCAGTGCGCTCGTGACCTTGACCTTCAGGGTCGACTCCGACTCGTGCTTGTAGTCGTCGTAGAGCGCGGCGATTTCCGGCAACAGCACCATGCGGCCGTTCTCCGCCAGCTCCGTGAGGAACTGACCGAACGGCGCATCGGCGGCCACGCCGGGGGGCAGGTGCAGCGCGACCAGCTGGGTCGGCAGCACGCGCGGATCGTTACCGAGGCCGGCGACACGCGGATCCACCGCGACGGCGGCCGCGAAGTTCAGCGCCGCCAGCCATTCGGCAAGCGAACCCGACGCATGCGCCACTTCGAAAGCGGCGCGTGCGTAGGGACGAGCGAGGGTGAGCGCCTGGGCCATGATCAGATCTCGGCAGCGAGCTGGTCGAGCAGGGCCTTGTGGGCCGCCGGATCGATTTCGCGCTGGACGATCTTCTCGGCGCCACGAACGGCAAGCGCGCCGACCTGCTCGCGCAGCTGCTCACGTGCGCGCTGGGCCATCGAGGCGATCTCGTCCTGGGCCTGGGCCTTCAGACGGTTGATCTCGCTGGTGGCTTCGGCGCGGGCCTTCTCGAGGATCTGGTTGCCCTGCTGCTGGGCCTTGTCGATGATCTCGGTGGCCTGCAGGCGGGCCTGCTTGATCTCGACGGCGACCTTGGCATCGGCATCCTTCAGCTCGGCACGAGCACGCTCGGCCGCGGCGAGCCCTTCGGCCACCTTCTTCTGGCGTTCTTCAATGGCACCGTTGAGCTGGGGCCAGATGAACTTGGTGGTGAACCAGACCAGGATCGCAAAAGAGATCATCTGGCCCAGGAAGGTCATGTTGATTTCCATGATCTCTCCAAAGACTCCGAACGCTTGGGTACTGACGATCGCCGTGACCCCAGGGGATCACGGCGACAAGACGAACGGCTGATCAGCCGCCGACCGCGGCGCGCACGACACCGACCAGCGGGTTCGAGAACGCGAAGAGCAGGGCAACGGCGAGGCCGATGATGAACGCCGCGTCGATCAGGCCGGCGAGCAGGAACATGCGGCCCTGGAGCAGCGGAACCAGCTCCGGCTGGCGAGCAGCCGACTCGAGGAACTTCGAGCCCATGATGGCGATACCGAGACAGGCGCCGAGCGCGCCGAGACCGATGATCACGCCGATGGCGATGGCGGTCATGCCCTGGACGTGGGCGAGAAGCGAGGCGAGTTCCATGGTGTTCTCCTGGGATAAACGAATAGCGAAAGGGTGGAAATGAAAGGGTGGAAACTGAATTTCTAACGTCGGTGCGGTGAGTTAGTGGTGTTCCCGCGCCGTGGCGATGTAGACGATCGTCAGCATCATGAAGATGAACGCCTGCAGGGCGATGATCAGGATGTGGAAGATCGCCCACGCCGTGTTGAACACGATGCCAGGCACGAAGCTGATCCAGCTCACCATCAGACCGGCAATCAGCATGAACACCAGTTCGCCGCCGTACATGTTGCCGAACAGTCGCATGGCGAGCGACACCGGCTTGGACAGGGTTTCGACGACGTTGAGAAGGAAGTTGGGAATGACCAGGACGATCTTGGCGATCGGGTTCTCGGCATGGAACGGAGCGGTGAGCAGCTCCTTGCCGAAACCGAAGCCGCCCTTGGCCTTGATGCCATGACCGATGACGATGAACAGCACGGCGACCGAGAGGCCCACGGTGGTGTTGATGTCGGCGGTGGGCACCATGCGGAAGTAGGTGTGGTGCGCGGTTTCGGCACCGGCGAACGTGTGCACGAGCCAGCCGGCGAGATCCACCGGCAGCAGGTCCATCGCGTTCATGAGGAACACCCACATGAAGATGGACAGCGCCAGCGGCGTGACCGTGCGGCGGTCACCGTGGAAGGTGTCCTTCACCTGCGTGTCGACGAACTCGATGGCGAGTTCGACCAGCGCCTGGCCCTTGGACGGCACGCCCGACGTGGCCTTGCGCGCGAACAGCCAGAACCACAGGCAGAAGGCGGCACCAAGGACGAACGAGACGATGATCGAGTCCGCGCGGATGTTCCAGAACCAGAAATGATCGGTGCTGAAATTCACCGTCATATGGTTCAGGTGGTGCTGGATGTATTCGGTCAGACCGCCTTGCGGTTCGCTCGCCATGCTCAACCCTTGAATCTGAATGCAAATACGTTGACCGCGTAGCCGGCCACCAGTCCCACCAAAGCGGGCAAGGGTGGCAGCTTCCACTGAACCAGAATGAGCGCCAGTCCACCGATGAGGATGATCCAGCGAAGGATCATTCCCACAAGGAACCTCATGAACGTCACTCCCGCTCCACCCAGCGCGCTGAACGCTCGCGCGGCAAGCAGCGCGGTGGCGATAGCGACGATCAGGGCACCCCCGAAGGCGGCCAGCGCGGCTGGACGTCCCTGCAGGGAAAAAGCGAGTCCCGCGATGACAGCCACCACCAGCTGCGCAATGACGATGCGCTTGGCGAGGTGACGACCGGCAGCAAGACTATTGAGCAACGCGAGGCTCCCGTGGTTTCGCTCGAAGGCGGCACCAGATGGTTCAACGGGCCACGGTTTAATCTGGAAAAGTATACCAGTGCCGTAAACGACGGGACAAGCGACGAAAGGCCATAACCACCCGCCGGCGCGACCTGCCGTCGCGTCGTTGGCGAGGGAGCGCGGTAGGTCAGGCCCGGGCGGGCGGACCCACCAGTGCGCCGAGTGACGTGGCTGTCTGCACCGCCACGTCGAGGATGTCGCCCACGGCCGAAGCGGCCCGTTCGACACTTTCCCGCTGGATATCCCCACCGCGGGCCAGCACGGCGCGCAAGGCGTCGGCGTCCGGGGCGACCATCGCGTCGGCGATCAAGCCGGTCGCCGCGCGTGCATGTCCTTCCATCGCCTGCAGTTGCAGGTCGGCCATGCGCTCCGCGCCACGCCAGGCGAGGGCCTGTGCAGCGGCGGCCTGCTCGACGAATCGGGCGAGGTCGGCATAACCGTTGGGCTGGGACATCGATGGCGACCGTTGGGGAACGGGGAGGTGCCGGAGTGTAGACCCGGGTGCGGCGATGCAGCAACCACGAATTATTGCGTTGACAGGTTTCTGTCAGTCGGCGCTGTATTCGGCGCCCGAGGTGCAGGTCTCGTGCACCACCACCTTCGCCAGTCCCGGTACGTCCGGTCGGAGATTTTCGAAGATCCAGCGTGCGAGGTTCTCGCTCGTCGGATTCTCCAGACCTTCAATGTCGTTGAGGTAATGGTGGTCAAGGCGGTCGTACAGGGGCTGGAAACGCGCCTTGAGATCGCCGAAGTCCATCACCCAGCCCAGCACGGGGTCGACAGGGCCTTCCACGTGCAATTCAACGCGGAACGAGTGTCCGTGCAGGCGCGAACACTTGTGCCCCGTGGGCACATTCGGCAAACGGTGGGCCGCTTCGATGTTGAAGGTCTTGAAGATGCGCATGGGGCGTGGTCGTTCGCGGATGACTGTGTATTGTAGCGGAGCGGCGCGTAAGCGTTTTCGCCTAAGTGGTATTCACGACGAGTTCGCAATTCGGCACATCCAGGGCCGCGATTCATGGACTTTTCATGGGAAAGCGGTTGCAGTGGTAACTATGACCGGAGGCGCGAAGGGGGCTTCGTCCGGTTATCCATGCGTGCACTGAGGAGGCATAGATGTGCCTTGGTCGTGATTCGCTCGACGGTTCGCACACCTGCGGACTGGCTGAAGAAGTGTTCGCCGCCCTGCCCTGGCCCTGTGTGGTCTGGAAGCGGGAGGGCGGGCGCGCCGTCATGGTGAACGCGGCATTCCAACGCGAATTCGGCATGACCAGGGGAGCCGCCGGCCCGGCATGGCTCGAAGAACACCTTTCTCCGACCTCCAACGCCGACGAATTCGTCTTTCGCGATCGCCACGCGCCAGCGCGCCGCTACCGGCTCACCCGGCAAATGCTCGACGTGCCACCCGCCGCCTTCCATGCCGTTTTCCTCATGCCACTGCCCGACGATGAGCCCGGCAGCGAGGAACCCGCCGCCAATGTGTTCGCCACGCTTCGGCCGGATGTCGTGCTGACCCGGCGCGAATCGCAGGTGCTGGACGGGATCATGTGCGGCAAGCTCAACAAGGTCATCGCGGGCGAACTCAACATCAGCCCCAAGACGGTCGAACTGCATCGCGCGAACCTGATGGCGAAGCTGCGCGTACATAACGTGGTGGAACTCGCGCGCGCGGTGCTGGACATGCCGCGCCACGACGAGTCGCCGTCGCCGTCGCCGGAGCCCGCGGTCTCCTGAGACCGCCAAATGAAACAAAAAAAGCCGCGCCTTGGGCGCGGCTTTTTCGTTTTGGTGGCTAGAGGCGGGCTCGAACCGCCGACCTCAGCATTATGAGTGCCGCGCTCTGACCAGCTGAGCTACCTAGCCATGGAACCTGGTCGTCCACGGGCGAAGCCGTGAAGGCCGGGCAGTTTAATCGCGGGACGCCTCCCGTTCAAGTAGCTTCTTGCCCCTGCTTCTCGCGCTGTGGTTGAATCGGGCGCAACGAGCGACTCCGGCCACCACCGGAAAGCGCCGGACTGGTTCGCGGAGGGCGAATGATCGACGCTGATGGCTATCGACCGAACGTGGGGATCGTGCTCCTGAATGGAGACGGCCGCCTGTTCTGGGCGCGCCGCGTCAATCGCGATGGCTGGCAGTTCCCCCAGGGCGGCATGCGCAGCGACGAAACGCCGCTGGAAGCGATGTACCGCGAACTGGAGGAAGAGACCGGCCTGCTCGCCCAGCACGTGGAAGTGCTGGCCGAAACGCGTGGCTGGCTGCGTTACCGGCTGCCCAGCCGGTTCGTG